>NZ_NUMC01000170.1:0-275 GCF_002577655.1 Bacillus sp. AFS040349
TTTATGAGAATGAAGGAAGATCATATGCGAAATGGGCAGTTAAAACCAGGATATAATGTACAAACAGGAACAGAAGGTCAATTTATTACAGGTTTCTCTCTACATCAAAGAGCAGGTGATCCAGGCTGCTTGATCCCTCATCTTCAACACCTGGAGGAGCACGGAGTGAAACCAGAAAAAATAGTTGCCGATTCTGGTTATGGTAGTGAGGAAAACTATGACTTTTTAGAAAGAGAAGGACGAACAGCGTACATAAAATATAATACATTTGATCA
>NZ_NUMC01000171.1:0-32576 GCF_002577655.1 Bacillus sp. AFS040349
AAATCTTTTGACACTACCCTCACACGTAAAGGTGTAAAGAGACTTACTACTTTTAAGATAACAAAGGTTCCAATAGCTGCTAATGCTACTGCCGTTATTACACCAACACATTGATGTAGCAATTGCTCTGCATTTCCATAAAACAATCCGTTGTTTCCTGCTTCATTAACAGATTTTGTCGCAAACAATCCTGTTGCAATAGCACCCCAAATTCCTCCTATTCCATGAACTCCAAATGCATCTAATGTATCATCATATTTAAAACGGGCTTTAACAAAATGAATGCCAAAGTAACAAACTGGAGCTGCAATTAACCCAATAAGAAGAGCTGACGCAACAGTAACAAAACCAGCTGCTGGCGTTATCCCTACCAACCCAGCAATTGCACCAGTTGCAGCTCCTACTAAAGTAGGACGTTTACGAAGTTTCCATTCGATTAATAACCAGCCCAAACCACCTGCTGCTGCTGCAACCTGTGTATTAGCAAAGGAAAGCGCAGTTAAACCATTTGAAGCAAGGGCACTACCTGAGTTAAATGCAAACCAACCAAACCAAAGCGTGGCAGCACCTATTAAAAATAACACTATATTGTGTGGTTGATGATCCTTCTTTAAATGCTCAAATCTTGGTCCAATCACAATAGCTGCAGTAAGAGCACTAACACCTGAAAGAATATGAACAACTGTACCACCCGCAAAATCTAATTCTCCCATTGTGAATAGCCAACCTCCGCCCCAAACCCAATGAGCCATAGGAGCATATACAAAGGTGATCCATAGAATTGAAAATAATATCCAAGCTGGAAAAGATATTCTTCCAGCAATCCCTCCGGAGATAATCGCAACTGTAATAGCTGCAAATGCACACTGAAAGATCGCAAAGATATAATGAGGGATTGTTAACGAGCCAAAGGCAGCTTCTTCCCCAACACTATTAAAACCTAAGTAATCAAGGCCTCCAATAAATCCTCCAATATCTGTTCCGAAGGTTAAGGTATACCCCCATAATACCCACACGATTGTGACAACTAGTAAACTAACAAAACTATGCATCATCGTTGAGACGACATTTCGTTCGCTAACAAGTCCCCCATAAAACAAAGCCAAACCAGGAACATGCATGAAAATAACAATGGCTGTCGCAACTAGCATCCAAGTTGTGTCACCAGAATCAATCACTACTTCTTCTGCGGCAAATGCATTAATAGGAAGTAACAGTAGTACAAGTAAAGAAAATAATAGCATCTTATTCTTTTTTAAAATATTCCACATATACATAGTCCTCCTTGATTTTTATTGTTATCCAAGCTATAACATAGAAAACTATAATAGTATTATCAGTTTATCTAATGATGCATATGTTCAGAGTCGATTTCTTCTTGATCTATTTTTTGTGCGTTGATATCTATGAAGTTTAAAAAGCTTATAATGAGGATTGGGATGACAACTGTGCCTAAAATAGCAAGAGAGGGACTTCTTTTCTTTTTTGAATGATCTTTTTTCAGCTCTTCTTTCTTAACTAGCATAAACATGTACGCCATGCTTACAATGTATACACAATCCATGAATAACAACATCATATTTATTTCCTGGCTAGGAAGCATTTCTCCAGTCATTGCCCCCATCATAGCCCCCATTAAACTCGAACAAAGGGCTTCAGTGGAATACATAGAACCTAACGGAGTACCTATTAATAATGCTATAACAAAACTAATTAGAATTGATATAATAGTAGAAAAAGCAAAATTCCCTTGTAAAGTAACACCTAAAATTAGTCCTATTAGTAGACTACTAGTCATTCCAAGCGTCATACTAATCATTTTAGCCAACATAGAATTAATGTATTGTTTTTTGGGATAAACAACTCCGATATAAAAGGCTATATAAGCTAGCACGACTAAAGAACTTATTATGACCATGAAGACCACCTTTCCTTATTTAAACCTAAAGGGAAGACCAAGCTCCCCCTTAAGGTTTAATGACATATCTTAAAATAATCAATGACAACTAGATCCCTTTTTAGGAGCTGGACGAGGTAAATCCAGAGCAGGATTGCGGTCAAAGAATCCAACTGGCTTTAATTGAAAACTTTGGTAGGCAGTCGGCATAACCGGCCAATCTTCCGGTCTTGTGATATGGTGGTGCCCCATTGTATACCAAACCACAACATCTTCATTTTCAATAGAACGATCTGCTTTTACATAGTGTTCTAGACTATCTCCACCTTTATGTTGGTTTGGATAGTTACCTGATGCATACATTTGTTTTTTATCGTATTTTGTAACATGCAAATGATTTTTAATAAACCCGGCGCGCTGAATAACAGTAGCATCATCACTAGCAAATGGTAGACAGTTTTCTCCAGTCACAAGCTTATATCCAACTGGCTGACCTAAGTAGTTTTTAGAATTCGGGTTAACGATTTTCCATGTTCGCTGAGTAGGAAGATCAATATTTCGAACTGATTCCATTTCTGTTTTAAATGTTTTTGATACAGGATAAAATGCATTATTATTCGGGTTATCAGGACCTGGCTTTTCTGCGACAGTTTCTGTTTCAATAACAGAGTTTTGAACACCATCAAGCATTGTATCAAGACGGAAATTAAAGAAATGTTGATGATGTGGTGCATTAACTTGAGGAGCAACCATCGTTCCATATTTAGGGATTTCCCCTTCATCAAGTGCTCCAACATTTAAGATACCTGTTAATTTGACTTCACATTCAATCGTACCATCTTGATAGAATGACCAGAAAAATCCATAATCATAGTTTGCTACTGTTGCAAAAAATGAAAGTACTAGACGACGTGAACGTCGAACTTCTACCTGATTTGTTCTCCAATCGGTATGTTTCCATGCAACACCATAATCTTCTTCATGTAAACATACTGCATTTTTAACTGTGAAAGGCTCACCTTTACTATTTGACATTACTGCATCAAAATACTTTATGTAGCCTAAGCAGTCACACCCTAGTTCCAGTGAATTTGCGAGTTGTCCGATTCCGTACTCCCCTGCATCAAAAGCATTTTGCCAATTATGTGCTGGATTTGTATCTGAATACGGAACAACCATTTCAGATAAAGCTGCTCGATATAAAATCGGACGTACTTTACCCTTATCCTCATAGCCGACTGTATGAAGAACAAGTCCTTCTCTAGGTGTGAACCCAAAACGAATCTTCCATTTTTGCCAATCAATTGAATGACCTTCAATGTTGAAACTTGGTCCTTCAGGTTGAGTAATGTCTAAAGCTTTTAAATCTTTTCGCAAATCAATCTCATAACTTTCTGCTTCTTCAGGAGCAAATGCACCATCTGTTGGTGGCAATGGTTTTACCCCGTAATCTTCAATTCTTAGTATTTCCATTTTATTCACATCAACAACAGCTATTAAGCCAGTAAGAGGAAATGCATACCCGTTTTTGTTTGCCTCTGGTCTTACCCAAGCCAAGGCACGCACAAGTCTTTTCCCCTCATCTTCTTTAATATTAAAATATCCAGATGACCAAGGATCCACCATCACTAAGCTTGGATCTGTTACTCCACGTTTTAAAAGAGCTGCCTGATAGTCAGGATCATTAATAACTAACTGTTCCACTGCATCAAATTCATCTAAAATGAATCCAGGACGAACATCTGGAATGAATTCCCATGATACAACTTCATTTTTTGTAATGGATACGATCGCCTCGTATGTTTCACTTGTTTCCGGTTCTAGTAGGATAATATGTGCTTCTCTGTCGATTGTGTCTCCTTCTTTAAACGATAAGACAACATCCTTTTCGGGTTCATTTAAAGTAACTTGAGCAAATCTTGCTTGATCGCTTAATTGCTTTCCCTCTCTTAAAATCATAACTGCTTTTGTGATTTCATCTGCTGTTAATGGCTCTAGTGGATGCTTTACCTTAATGTCTTCGACTGTTTGCATGAATATCTACCTCCTAGATTTTTTACAAAATTTTTGAAATATTTTGTTAATCTAGTTTTATATCACTTTTTGGACATTGTTAATCTTTATGTAAGAATATCTCCCACTGTTTTTTTAGAAAATTTTTCTAATGCTGATTTCTTTCCTACTAAATGCAAAATAAAAGTTTTTTAATTACTGTTGCTTTATACTTCATGGGTTTGTTTTAGCTGGTGACTTCTAATGCATCTCAATACCCTTCCAAGATTTCCTCCGTTCCAACAAAATAAATACAATAAAAAAAGGTACGTGTAAGATTCCCTTACATTGTACCTTTTTCAACAATTACACTCATTTATCTCATTGCATCTTCTTCAAATTTAGTGTGTTCTAAATATTTAGCTCTGTATTCTTTTCCCCATTCATACATCGATTCAAGAATTGGCATTAATGTTTCCCCTTGAGCAGTTAGAGAATATTCCACTTTTGGCGGGACAACTGGGTATACTTCACGATGAACAATTAAATCCTCTTCTAGTTCTCTTAATTGATTAACAAGCATTCTTTGTGTAATTCCTGGAATTAAAGATTTTAACTGATTAAACCGAAGTGTCCCATCTTTACCTAAGTGCCACATAATCAACATTTTCCATTTCCCACCAATAACATTTAAAGTTAGTTCTTTCTCACAATTAAAGGTTTTTTCATCAAAGCGACTCATCTAAATCCCCTTTCATCTTACTTAGCAAATCATAACGGTATATTTTTATACACTATATGATTTGAAAGTGCGTACTTTTTATTTTGGATATTTTAAATATAATAAAAAATATAAAGAAACACAACAACACAAATTGGGAGGAATGAACATGGAATTACAATTGGCATTAGATTTAGTAAATATTGAAGAGGCGAAACTAGTAGTAGAAGAGGTAAAAGAATACATTGATATTGTTGAGATTGGAACACCTGTTGTCATTAACGAAGGACTAAGAGCAGTAAAAGAAGTAAAAGAAGCATTTCCTTCTTTAACCGTTTTAGCAGATTTAAAAGTAATGGATGCTGGTGGTTATGAAGTAATGAAAGCATCCGAAGCCGGAGCTGGCATTGTAACGGTTCTAGGTGCAACAGATGATGCAACGATTAAAGGTGCTGTTGAAGAAGCTAAAAAACAAGGAACAAAAATCCTGATTGATATGATCAATGTTAAAGATATAGAGCAGCGTGCAAAAGAAGTAGATGCTCTAGGCGTTGACTATATTTGTGTACACACTGGATATGACCTTCAGGCAGAAGGAGAAAATTCATTTGAACAGTTACGCACGATTAAACGAGTGGTAAAACATGCAAAAACAGCTGTTGCTGGTGGTATTAAACTAGAAACACTTCCAGAAGTTATTGAAGCTAAACCAGATCTAGTTATTGTTGGTGGTGGAATTACCAGCAAGGAAGATAAAAAAGCTGTAGCATCCCAAATGCAAAAATTAGTCAAACAAGCAGCACTTGTTTAAGGACGGTTAAGTATATGGAAATAAGTTATTATTTGTCTAAAGTGGTGGAAGAGTTAAGCTCTTCCACTCCTAAGATCTCTAATTCGGACACGGAAGAATTCTTGAAGCTCATCTCTACTTCAGCAAACGTTTTTCTAGCGGGTGCTGGAAGATCTGGACTAATGGCAAAATCTTTTGCGATGCGTCTCATGCATATGGGTATTCGTTCTTTTGTTGTAGGTGAATCAACCACCCCAAGTATTAATAAGCATGATCTATTAATCATCTGCTCAGGGTCAGGTGAAACAAAAAGCTTGGTTTCTATGGCAGAAAAAGCGAAAAGCTATGGTGCCTCAGTCGCTGTTGTCACCATTTCTCCTAATTCAACTATTGGTGAAATGAGTGATCTTATCATAAAAATTCCTGCCGCTCCAAAAAATCAAGAAGGAAATGAATATGGTACGATTCAGCCAATGGGTTCTCTTTTTGAGCAAACCCTACTATTATTTTTTGATTCAATCATTCTTAGGTATATGGAGATTCAGTCGTTAACAACAACTGATATGTATACAAAACACGCTAACCTAGAATAAATCTTACAACTTATGATTTGCACAAAGGACTTGATTTTTTTCTACAAAAATCAAGTCCTTTTTCTAAATCGTCCTGATTCATCACTTTTAAGTAATGATAAAATCTATGTTAGAGTTTATTACATAAATAATATTTTTTCTTCATTTCTCTTTTACTATGATTTTATCAAGTTAAGATTCTATGTAGGAGAGTGATCATATTGGCAGGAGTTATCCAAAAATCAATGATGCTTCTTACTTTAATTGGACCAAAAGAAGAAAAGGAGGATTGGAGTACAACAGAAATTAGCCGTCAGCTACAAATTCCAGTCCAAACCGTTCACCGCTTACTTAATTGTTTATGCGAGGTTGGGTTTGTTGTTCAAGATATGGAGACCCGACGATTTCGTCTTGGTACGCGATTAATTGAATTAGGTTTATCTATTCGAGAAAGTAAATTAGTTCGAAGTACAGCTTTACCACTACTAATTAAACTGTCAAAAGAGGCTGAAGAAAGTGTTTATTTATCCGTTATGGAAAGCACTGAAGGTGTTATTATTGACTGTGTTAATTCAATTGCTCCAATTTACAACTTCAATACAGATGTAAAAGGAATACGTCTCCCCCTCTCAGTTGATGCAGCAAACAAAGTCATCTTAGCCAATCTAGGTATAAATACTAGAGACAAAGTCATTACTGAACTTGTTGAAAAGAATATTGTTGAAGATAGAAACGATTTAGAATCAGAACTTCGTGTCATAAAGCAATATGGGTTCTCGCTTACTTACGGAGAAAAAATTAAAGGAGCAACAAGTATTGCTGTTCCAATCTTTTCTTGGGAAGATAAAGTTATTGCATCGATTAGTCTATCAATAAATACAGAAAATGAAAATCATCGTTTAAATAAACTTATTGACTTACTTCTTACATACTCAAAAACTATTTCCAAAGAATTGGGTTGGATTGGGTAATTTCGCCTTACCTGTTTTGGACAAACATCTCCTGCTTAATCAATAAGTCTTCAGTATCACCAGCAGATTAATATGCTGTATTCTCTTTTTACCATAAATAAAAAGGGCGAGATCGATGATTATAATCTCTTGCCCTTTTTGCCTTGCTCCTATATTTGATTATTGTACATTTGGTAATCCCGGCTGAATGACTTCTTCTAAATCCCACTTTACACTTAATTCATTTTGAAGGCTCGGATATATTTCAACCGTTTCAGTGAAAGAGTGGTTTTCATGACGAATCATTGAATAAACTAGAGCTGCCACTATTCCTATTGCTATAATGATTGATAACCACATCCCAAATGATCCAGGGCCAAAAGTAAAATAAGCACCAACATTTTCCCAACTTACAATAGGACTTGTATTCATTAAATTAAAACCTCCATATTATAAATTTTAGCCAATCTTATTTTCAACAGATATTTCTTTCAGTTTGGATCTTTCAGGTGTGATAGGAATTCCTTCAGGATAAGCAGATCCAGGGATTTCAGTTAAATCTAATCCTAATAATTCGGCATGCTTTGGAATTCTTAACATATTTAACTTTTTCAACATAAAAGATATGCCGTATCCAGGTAGGAAGCCTAACAAAATGATGATTCCTGCACAAATTAATTGTCCCAGTAATGATATCTCCGGTCCATTAATATTAGGATATCCTGAAGCAAATACCCCAACTGCTATTACAGACCATATACCGATAAAACCATGAACCGCAATTGCTCCAACAGGATCATCAATTTTTCTCTTTTCAAGAAAATTCCCTATAAAAGGACTGATTGCTCCACCAATAACAGCGATAATTAACGCAAGGGCTGGGTGATATAAATCTAATCCTGCTCCTACAGAGATTACTCCTGCTAAACCGCCGGAAGCAGTCCAAAACGGGTTTCCTTTTGTTACAATAAAGGATCCAATAAGTCCTCCTGATAGCCCCATTAAAGCATTGAAGCTAAATGCAGATAAATTTGTAGGTGTTCCATAAATTGTCATCCATTCACCGTTTGTGACAGCAATAATACATCCACCTAAAAAGCCGAAAAATCCTACAAAAATCAGCATTAATCCTAGTAATGTTGATGGAAGATTATGTGGAAGAATATTAATTGGCTTACCCTCTTTCGTATATTTTCCGATACGTGGTCCTAGATTGATTAACACACCTAGTGCGAAGAAGCCTGCAATAGCATGAACTACTCCAGCCGCACCAACATCATGGTAACCAAACTTTGTTAAAAACCATCCTTCTCCATGCCAGCCCCAAGAAGCGGCTAAATTCCATATGACAGATCCAAGAATAATTGCTAATATTACAAAAGCACTTAATCTAATTCTCTCAATTATGGCTCCTGATAGAATAGAAGAAGTTGTAGCAGCAAATAATGCAAATGCCCCCCAAAATATACCACTAGCGTGATCTGCAACATTTGGACCCATATTTTCACTCCAAGGTAATGCAGCTAATGCAGCATCACTCATTCTGGGTATAAGACCATCAGGAAATGCATTATATATCCACCAACCAAAAAAGTAAAAAGTAGGAATTACAACGGCAATTGTCATTAAATTTTTCATTGCAGAAGCTAACACATTTTTCACTCGGGAGACTCCTATTTCATAAGAAAGGAATCCTGCGTGAATGAGTAACATAAATGCGATACACCACCAATAAAATGATTCAATCATAGTGGTAGCAAACAATTCATAGGTTTGACTTAATTCCTCCACTTAACCTCCTCCTTCTAACTCAAGAATCACAATGGACCTATACCTTACAAAAAATGAATCGTACCTCCTCCTTGTTTGTTAGATTTTAAAAAATGATTAACTTGATTACTCATATTATCTATAAATGTGATTCTTCTTTATAGTTCATTTTCTTAAATAATGGGAATTTTCCGGAAATGTTGTTATGTTATTTAACATTTTCTAAACTTTAATAGTATTTATGTAAGCTAGTGTTTAAAAAGAAAAGGGCATCCAAGTGTCTAATAACAGACCATGGATGCCCTCTTTCTACCTATTAATAACCCTCTCAATATGAATCGTCAAATACAGCTTCTCATCATTCGTTAATTCATAATCAAATTGTCTTTTCACATAATCATTAATTTTTTCTGTGCATTCATAAGCTTGCTTATGTTTGTTTTTTACAGCTTCAAACAGAAAGTCATCTTCACCTTCCATATAGGTTTTGCTGTATAGTCTTTGAGCAAAAAATTTCAAATGTGTGACAAAGCGGAAGAAGTTAAGTGATTCTTCATTAAAATCCATTTTGAAATGATATTTAACAATTTTCAAAATGTCTTGCATCGTTTTTGTAATGTTCACGATATTAGGCATTTCTTCATTAAGCTCTGCATTCACAATATGCATGGCAATAAAGCCAGCCTCATCTTCAGGTAACGTCACATGAAGCTTTTCCTTGATCATACCTAGTGCTTCTACACCAAGAGAAAATTCATCTTTATATAGCTTTTTGATTTCCCATAGCAAAGCATTCTTTATGTCGAGGCCTTTCTTATTACGTTCAATGGCAAAATTAATATGGTCTGTAAGAGAAACATAAATGCTATCATTTAATTCTCTTCCAAGCTTACTTTTTGCCTTTTTAATAATCTCTTCTGTTACTCCCATAAGTTCAATTGAAACTTCATATAGTAGTGTTTTAAATCGTTCCGACATGTCTTTGTTTTTCAATGTGAACACTTTTTCTATTTTATCTTCTTCTATTTCGTCACCAGGTCTTTTTTGAAAAGCAAGACCTTTCCCCATGATAACAAGCTCTATATTTTCTTCATTAAATGCACTTACAACATTGTTGTTAAATACTTTTTCTATTTTCATATAACCACCTAAACTTTTTATGGTTTATTTGTTAAACAGAATTTCTCGTATAAGCTTTACTTTATACTGTATTATAAGTGATACCATTTCCCATTGACCACTTTTAAAGATTATAGGAGAAACCCTGTATAATAGAAGGAAAGCTGATGTCAGCTTTCCTTCTATTGCATGATGATCAAAAGTATTCTCCATTAGCATATCACATGCTTATATCACTCAAAACCATCTTTTTTTAAAGAGAGACGCATTCACTTAAAGCACTTCACCATTACTCTCAATTACTTTTTTGTACCAATTAAAGCTTTTCTTTTTATATCGTTGTAGTGTCCCGTTTCCTTCATTATCTTTATCAACATAAATATATCCGTAGCGTTTTTTCATTTCACCTGTAGAGGCACTCACAATATCGATTGGCCCCCAGCTGGTGTAACCAATAATCTCCACGCCATCTTCAATCGCTTCACTCATTTCCGCAACATGCTTTTTCAAGTATTCGATACGGTAGTTATCGTGCACTTCACCGTCCGCAGTTACCTTATCAATAGCACCTAAACCATTTTCAACAACAAATAATGGCTTTTGGTAGCGATCATATAATTGATTTGCGGTTATACGGAAACCTCTAGGATCGATCGTCCAGCCCCACTCTGACTTTTCTAAGTATGGATTTTCAATAGATCCAAATACATTACCTGCTGTCATATTGTTTATTTCTGGATCTGTACTTGTTGCACGGCTTGCATAATAGCTGAAGCCAATGTAGTCGACGGTATGATTCTTAAGAAGTTCTTCGTCTCCAGCTTCCATTTCCACTTTTATGTTATGATCTCTGAAAAATCTTTTCGCATACCCTGGATATGATCCACGTGATTGAACATCAATGAAAAAGAATGATTCACGGTCTTTCTCCATTGCATCCCACACATCCTCAGGATTACATGTATATGGATAGGTCATACCAGCAGCAAGCATACAGCCGATCATTGCCCCTGGGCTGATTTCGTGACAAGCTTTCACAGCAAGCGCACTAGCAACTAATTGATGATGTGCAGCTTGGTATTTTATTTGCTCTTTATTATCCCCTTCTTTGAAAACAAGGCCTGCACCTACAAATGGCAAATGTAATAACATATTAATTTCATTAAACGTCATCCAGTATTTTACTTTATCTTTATAACGTTTAAATAGAGTTGTCGCATAGGTTTCAAATAAAGAAACAAGCTTACGGTTTTTCCAACTTCCATAATTTTCAACCAAGTTAACAGGCACATCAAAATGAGCAATTGTTACAACAGGTTCAATATTATACTTTAATAGTTCATCAAAAAGATCATCATAAAACTTTAACCCTTCTTCATTAGGCTGCTCGTCATCACCATTTGGGAAAATGCGAGCCCATGAAATAGATACACGTAATGCTTTAAATCCCATCTCTGCAAAAAGTGCAATATCTTCTTTATAACGATGATAAAAATCAATTGCCGAATGTGATGGGTAAAATTCACCTTCAAGTGGTTGGAAAGAAGGAAGATTGCCAAACATGATATCCCAGCGCTTTTCTCCTGTTGGTAGTAAATCAACTGTTGTTAATCCTTTTCCACCTTCGAGATAGGCTCCTTCTGTTTGATTGGCAGCAATCGCACCGCCCCATAAAAATCCTTTTGGAAAAGCCATGAAGAAAACTCCTTTTTATTAAAAAATGAGGGAGAGAACGTCTAAAAAGACGATCTCATCCTTAGTTGACATTTAGTTTATTGTAAAAACACAGTCTCCAGTTTTCACTTGTTTCTCAGGTGTTACGTTTAGATTAAACTCTTTATGATTCGTTACCACAACAGGTGTTGTTAGCGGTTTTCCCGCTTCTTTAATCTTATCCATCTCAAATTCTATTAAGAGTTGACCTTTTTCAATACGGTCACCTTGAGAAACATGGGCTGTAAAATACTTTCCTTCTAATTGCACAGTGTCCATACCGATATGAATCAGAATATCCACTCCAGATTCAGTTGTAATACCAATTGCATGATTCGTCGGGAACAGTGCAGTCACGATACCAGAAGCAGGAGCAAGTAGCTTACCTTCACTTGGCTCGATCGCAACTCCATGACCTAACGCACCTGATGCAAACGCTTCATCTTCAATTTCTGATAATACCTTAACTTCACCTGTTAAAGGACTAATGATTTGTTCTTTTTTAACATTTGAAGCTGTTGTTGCTGCTACTTCATGTTGAGGAGATTCAGTTGCTTCGTTTTTAGCTTTCCCCATTCCAAATAGATACGTAAGAATAAAGCCTAGAGCAAATGCGATAACAAATGAGATAACCGCTCCCCATAAAGCAAATGTAACTCCTTCAGTTGGACTAATGAAGGCTGGGATAACAAAGATTCCTAGACCACCGATCATATAAAGCTTCGTTCCAACTGCACCGATAATTCCTCCACCAATACCGGCTGCAATACAGCTAATGATAAATGGCTTTTTAAGAGGTAATGTAATTCCATAGATAGCTGGTTCTGTGATACCGAAAATACCTGAAATGAATGCTGGAATACTTAGTGTTTTTAATTTCTGCTGCTTTGTTTTAACATAAACTGCGAGTACCGCACCGATTTGTGCAAATGATGCTGCTAATGTTGTTGCTAATATTGGATCTGCTCCCATTGTTGCCAGGTTGTTGATCGCAATAGGTACAAGCCCCCAGTGAAGACCAAAGATAACAAGTACCTGCCATAAACCACCTACAAAAACACCTGCAATAATTGGACTTAGTTCATAAATAAATAGAGTTGATTGACCTAATAAATTACCTGCCCATGTTGCTACAGGTCCAATCACGATAAAAGTAACAGGTACTACAATTAATAGCGTAAACATTGGTACTAGGAATGCTTTTACGACATCTGGAATTAGTTTTCTTAAGCGTTTTTCAACAACAGATGCGAAATATGCTGCTAGAATAATTGGAATAACGGATGATGCATAACTCATTAGAATAACTGGCACACCTAAAAATGTAATATAGATTGGTGATTCAAACATTGTTCCGGCAAATAATGTGTAGAGTGGTTCGCCTGCCGTTAACCCTGATAAGGTTGGATAAACTAACGAACCCCCAATGGCCATACCGATAAATGGATTTCCACCAAACTTTTTAATTGCTGTATAACCTAAGAATATTGGGAAGAAGTAAAAAAGAGAGTCACCAACGGCATTTAAAATTTGGTACGTTCCTGAAGTTGACTCCAACCAACCCATTGCAATGAAAAGTGCGTTAAAACCTTTGATCATCCCTGTTGCTGCTAATACACCAAGAACTGGTGTAAAAATACTAGAAATAATGTCTATAAAGCTTGATTTTTGTTTTGCTTCATCATCACTGACTTGTGACTGACCTTGAAAACCACCAACATGTAATACTGCTTGATAAACATCCGGAACATGATTCCCAATAACAACTTGATATTGTCCACCGCTTTTCATAACAGTTACAACATCATCCATATTTTTAAGCACTTCAGTGTTTGCTTTTGATTCATCTTTTAATTTAAAACGTAATCTAGTAATACAATGCACAACGCTGGAAACGTTTTCTTTCCCGCCGACATTTGCAATAATATCTTTAGCCAACTGCTCGTATTTCATGAGCTGTCCCTTCCTTCATCTTAATTTTAGACAAATAAAAAACCTGAGCCGAATAGCACACAAATATCGCGAATATTGTGTCACTATTCAGTCCAGGTTATGCCCACTTAAGGTAACATTCCTATAACGGAATATGTGTTTATTTATTTGTTATATGTAATTTATCATGGGTAGAGTTTAATGTCAACGCTTTCTTTTAATATTTTTTTAGTTTACTAGACTTTGGAACTATATGTAAATAAAGCCATAGAGGAAAGTAGTTTTCTTCCCCTATGGCTTTATTTTATATAAGCAAATTACCTCTATCTCTGTAACTTATGTCACCAATCTTTTCAACTTGTGGTTTTCCATTAATAAAAATTACAACAGAAACACTGCAATTTTCATGAATCGTGAACTCTTTACTGTTTGTTACTTGGATAATATAATTACCAATCGTTACACCATGAGAAAAAATTAAAATATTTCCCCCTTCTGAAGCATGTTTTTCAACAACTTCATTGATGGCTTGTTCAGTTCTCTCAAAAAGCTGTGCATATGTTTCTCCTTCAGGAGCACAAGCATTGATATCAAGGCTGAATAATTTTTCAAGAGCATCTCCGTATAGATTAGGAATTTCATCCTCTAACAAAGCTTCCAACACACCAAAATTCATTTCCTTTAATCGTGCATCTGGATTTAAAGGAATGTCACGATCTCGTATGGCATATTTAGCTGTGTCGAGAACTCTCTGACTGTCACTTGAGTAGGCTGCAATAAAATCAATATCTGACAAACCTTTTCCAACTGATTTAGCTTGTGAAATTCCTTTTTCAGTAAGAGGAGAATCGCAAAAACCTTGCATTCTTCTTTCTACATTATATTGAGTTTCTCCGTGGCGGACAAAATAAAGAGTTAATTTGTTTTCAGTTGCCATGTATGAACACATCCTTTTTTCAGTCTCGGTCTATGAAAGGATTTTACCCTAATAATGACATTATGACCATTATAATCCTCTTCTAATGATGTCAAAATGAAAACATACATTTATCCTTAGACCTAAAAATAAGAAAAAAGCATAACCTTAATGGCCATGCCCTTTCTTTCGATTATAAACGATATACTTAATCGTACTCTCCAGTAAATTGCGGATTTCATCTAAGTGAATTGGCTTTTTAATATAAGCATAACAGCCCTCTTCAGAAGCCTTTTTTATCGTCGATTCCATCGCATCAGCACTAACAGCTATAACAGGAATGTCTTTTGTTACAGAGTTAGATTTAATATGTTTTAATGCTTCAAACCCATTCATATCTGGCAACGCAATATCTAGTAAAACAATATCGGGCTTTAGTTCAATGACTTGTTTTATACCTTCTTTTCCAGACGTTACACACTGTAAATCAATCGTTTGAATAATACGCAGCATTGATCTCATTACATCAATATTGTCCGTGTTATCTTCAATATATAGAACTCGCAAAGGTTGACTTAAAGGAATCAATTGCTCCTCATTATTTTGCATGAATTCATTAGACTGTTTAGTCAACTTTTTAAAGGAAACCCAGAATGTTGAGCCTTTTCCTCCTTCTGTTGTCACACCGTATTTACCATTCATTCTCTTCGTTAGCTGTGAAACAATGGCTAGTCCTATACCAGTACCTTTCCAGTTATTCATTGTACTTTTACTTCTATAAAAAGGCTCATAAATAAGATCCAGATCTTCATGCTCGATTCCAATTCCACTATCTTTGACGTTAATTTTTACTTCTTCGCTATCTTTTTCATAATCACAATAAATATGAACCGTTCCATTTGTTCTGTTATACTTCATGGCATTATCCAATAGATTCGTCATAATTTGATTCAAACGAACTGGATCTGCTTCTATGAATAGTTCTGATGGAACACCTTCGAAATGAATATCAATATCAGAAGTATTTGTTTCAAGAATAGAGCCTACACAATCTTCTAGAAAAGATTTGACTTGTATTTCCTCTTTATGAATATTCACTCTTCCTGTATTAATAGCGGTAAAATCTAATATTTCCTCAATTAAATTCAGTAATTGTTCAGAGGCATTGTAGATTTTGGATATTTTTTGATTCAGTTCAGAAGAATTTTTATTCATTAATAGGATTTGTGAGTATCCTTGAATCGTATTAAGAGGAGTTCGCAAATCATGACTCATTTGTGATAAGAAGACAGTTTTTGCATGATTTGCTTTCTCTGCATTTATTTTTTGTAATTCAAGATACTTTTCACGCTCCTTTTGACGAGCATTCCCAATTAACAGCTCTTCATTTTTCTTTATCAATATATTATTCTCTTTTTCTAAGTTTTGTACCCTTTCTCTTTCTGAAGCAGGAAATGATGTATATTTTTTATGATAGAAAGGGGATTTCTCAATTACATCATCCATCATGACATACTCGTGAATTTTTAATAACTCATTTTGAAAAAAAGCCGGAGTAATAAAGGCATTATAAGCACATACGGATATCGTATTACTCCCCTGTAAAAGCCGATCTACATGACTCTCATATTTCCTTATCTCACTTATAGAAGAATCATCCGGTAAAATCTGTCCCCATGTTCGAGTTCTAATTCCTTTTTCAAAATTTAACTGTAGAATTTCCTCTAACTGTTTAAAGCTATCTTCTGCATTAAATCCTTTAGCAGAAAGGTAGAATTCATCAACTGGCATAAAATCAATTAAATTCATCTCTTCTTCTGAATATCCATTGCTTACTAACAGGTCAGATAGATTTCTAAATACACTTTTTTCGTCTACAAGCAATATTTTATCCTGATGTTGTATACCCTTACTAATAAATTGATATGCATGATCAAGATATCTTTTCTCATCATTAAACATATATAAAATGTGGGCACCTTTTCTTTCTAAATTATTTATAAATTCGTTTAAAAAAAGAGTTTTTTCTCTCTTAGATGTTTTACTTGCTTTCATTCGCCATCCTCCGAGTCCTAATATAGTTACTATGTTAATCAAACATTTTTTATCAGAGAAGAAAATAATATTGGAAGCAGTTCGAAATTTTAATAAAAGTCTATGAAAATATATAAAACACACTGTAAAACCAATAGAAAAACATCTGCATCTCACAAGGACAACGTAAAAAAACTCTAAGTATCTCCTCATGGAGTTATTTAGAGTTTTCAGCTTCATAAGAAAGTGCATGATATAAATTGTTTTTCTGAAGTTTAGATACATGTGCATAATAGGGATAATTATGAAAATGTACAAAATGTGTATCACCTTCAAATGTTATATGTGATACATAGTTTAAGTTCACGATAAACGACCGATGTGTTCTAAAAAATTCATGATTTAGCTTTTGTAAAATCGTATCTAACGATTCATTTGTTTCGTACTTCTGATCCACTGTATGAATAATCGTTTTACGACTATCTTTTTCTATTAAGACGATTCTAGAAAAATGGATAAAATGTGAGGTACGGTCTACTGTAATCGGTAAAATTTGTTTTTTTTCTACCTTTTGATTTGCAAGAAGTACGTTTTTAGCTCTTTCTAGTGCGATATATAACCGCTCTTTTTTTATAGGTTTCATCACATAGTCAACAGCGTGTAAATCAAAAGCACTTACAGCGTATTCATCATATGCCGTAATAAAAACAAATTGTAAATCTGGGGAAATTTTAAGACATGATGAAATGGCATCGATACCATTTAGCTTTGGCATATTAATATCAGCAATAATTAGGTCAGGCTTTTTATTACTATTTATATATAGCAAGCTCTCGCCATCTTTTGCAATCCCAACAACTTCAAAGCTATCCAGTGGCTCTAAAAAGGCACTTATGATTTGCTGGGAATCAAAATGGTCTTCTGCAATGACTACTTTAATTTTGGGATTCATGTTATGACCTCCTTTTCAACCGGTTGATCATCTACGATTATCTGAATCTCCTATTTATATTGTAACATGATACAATCGCTTACTTAGTAGGAAATATTACCAACTTTATCAATAAACAAGATATTCAAACAGCACTATTTGAAAACTTATTAAGTATTATTTGTTTTAAACATAGATTTGGGAATAATCCTACTTTCCGCCCTTTCAAGGTCCCTGCGATTAATTTCTTCCCTTAACATTATGATAAAGTTATGATCTAATTCATAAAAAACAGCATCCTCATAGGCATGTAGTAGTTGATTGTCACTCAATTGTCGCATTGTTAAAGTCTCCTTTAAACAGAAATACATAGTATGCTTATTCTCTATTTTACTACTATTAAACATTCAAACTATTTAAGAATTCTTTGTAAAAACAAGAGAATCGGCAGACCAACCAACTATTTATTACATTCAGGATGGATAATCGGCATTTTACTAAAAATCTACAAATAAAGACATTTAATAGAAAAAGCTCATACTAAAAAACACCACCAATTAAGTGATGTTTTTACTAGATATATTCTTTTTTCCTTCTCAATACTTTTAGTAGTCTCTGTTAACTTTTTATTAACAAATAGATAAAATAAGGTGCACCTAAAGCAGAAACAACAAGACCTACTGGAATCTCGGAAGGTGCTAGCACATTACGAGCAAGCATATCTGAAAATAATAACAGGAATGCTCCTACTAACGCTGAAATTGGAATTAACCTCTCGTGTCGTGGACCAACTAACATTCTTGTCAAATGAGGTGCAACAAGACCTAAGAAGGCAATTCCCCCTCCTACGGATACACACGCTCCAGCAAGTGCCACTGATATTAACAGAAACTTTCTTCTTTCTTTTTCAACATCTGTTCCTAACCCTTTTGCAATAGAATCACCCATCGTTAAAACATTTAAATAGCGAGCTTTGTAGATAGCAAATGGAATTAGGATAAGAATCCACGGTAAAATAGCTAAAACATACGTCCAATCTGTTCCTCCAATATTACCTGACAACCAAATTGTAGCTTGCATAAAATCTTGTGGATCCATTTTCAACTGAAAAACAATGATCAAGGCGGAAAAGGCAGAATTGATTCCTATTCCGACCAAAATAAGTCTTGTAGGAGTAACTCCTCCTTTTTTCCATGCAATCACATAAATTAAAAAGGCTGCTAAACATGCTCCTAGAAGGGCTGCAAAAGGCATGATGAAAATGGAGTAAGATACTGGTAGGTTTAGATTTTGCTGAAAAAAGAAAATAAATAATACAACAGCTAATCCTGCACCTGAATTGATCCCAAGTATCCCAGGGTCTGCCAATCCGTTTTGCGCCACCCCTTGTAAAATGGCTCCCGATACAGCAAGACCAGCGCCGATTAACATCGCAATCACCATTCGAGGTAAGCGAAAATCAAACAAAACAATCATATTTTGCTCGGTCCCTTTACCGGCAAAAGCTTGTAAAACATCTATTGGTGCAATTTTTATAGTTCCCCAGTTCAAGCTTAAGAAAAAGGTGACAATGATTGCAGAGACTAATCCAATTGTAATAAAGATTGTTCTTTTTGCTTGAGTTGGATAAGGTATCACGCTAGCCCCCTCCCTTCACGTCTTGCTAAGTAAAGAAAGAATGGAACCCCAATGATCGCCGTAACCACTCCAACTGGTGTCTCAAAGGGTGGATTGATGATTCGTGCCACTATATCAGAAACCACAAGTAATATTGCTCCTAATATCGCAGAACATGGGATAATCCACCGATAATCTAATCCAACTAAAAATCTCGTAATATGAGGAATAACTAACCCTATAAAACCGATTGTCCCAGATACTGACACAGCCGCACCTGTTAATAGTAATACAACGATTGTACCTGTGAATTTCACAAGTCCCGTTCTTTGTCCAAGCCCTTTTGCCACTTCATCTCCTAAACTCAATATCGTAATCGAGCCTGATAGTAAAAGAGCTAGAAGAAGTCCGATAACGGCTACAGGCAAAAGTAATTGAACATGAACCCACTGAATGCCAGAAACTCCCCCAGCATGCCAAAAGCTAATATCCTTTGCTACATTAAATCGAATTGAGATAGCCGTTGAAATTGAAGTAAGCAGGGCTGTTACAGCTGTACCTGCTAAAGCAAGCTTAACAGGTGTTAGCCCACCTTTTGATAAAAAAGCAATACCGAAAACAATCGCCGCTCCCATACCTGCACCAACAAATGACCACATCATAATCGTTACATTAGTTGCTCCAGGAAAAATAGCATACGCAATCGCAATCATAAAGGAAGCTCCAGCAGTCACCCCCATAATCGATGGTGAGGCAATAGGGTTATTCGTCATTCCTTGCATAATAACGCCGGATACAGCTAAGAAGGCTCCAACTAGGGCAGCCGCTAAAGATCGCGGAATCCGAAGTCCTCGAATAATTTGATGTTGAGTGATAGACGGATCAAACTGGAAGATCCCTTGCCACACCGTTTTTAAATCAATATCTGCTGCACCGTAAATAACGGAGAGTCCTAATGAAAAAATTAATAAAAATGTACCAAAAATTAAGATAACCGTAGCTAGTATGGGTCTTGAATGCAATTGTTCACTAGCCTCATTTCGTTTTGCGGCAAACATATAAAACCTACTCTCTATCCATTAAAACTATGTATTTTTGATCGCCAAAACATGTGAAATAATTCCCTACATTGATAAAAATTATCGTTTACATTATATTTCAATTAAAAATATTTCACAACATGAAAAAACAACTTGTCAGTGATAATGAGAATTGATATCATCTAATAGTCAGATACTTATTATATCGGAGGAAAATCAACATGTTACTTACAAAGAAAAATATACTAGCTTTAAGTTTATTTATTATGATGACAATCCTTGCAGCATGTGGTGGTCAGGATGAAAGCTCATCTGAAAATGAAACAAACACAAGTGAAAACAGTGAAGAAACAACACAAGAAGCTACTGAACTTACTTTAACAGATGCAATGGGACATGAAGTGACTGTTCCTGCTAATCCAGAAAAAGTACTTGCAAGCTATTTAGAAGATTATTTAGTAGCATTAGACGTTACTCCAGTAGCTCAATGGTCAGTTCAAAATGGTATTCAAGACTATCTTCAAGAATATTTAAAAGATGTTCCTACAATTGATAGTACATTACCACTTGAAGCTGTTACTAGCTTTACACCAGACTTAATTATCATGGATTCTGCTAGTCAAGTAGAAGGTACAGCATATGATCAATACTCAAAAATCGCTCCAACTTATGTTGTTGGGGAAAGCAATAATAACGACTGGCGTGAAGAACTTCTAACAGTTGGTGAAGTTCTAAATAAGAAAGATAAAGCACAAGAAGCATTAGATGAATACGAACAAAAAGCAGAAGCAGCGAAGGAAGAAATTCAAGCAGCTGTTGGAAGCGAATCTGCAGCCGCTATTTGGTTAGTTAATAACAGCTTCTTCGTTGTTGGAGAAACTGTATCTTCTGGTGCTGTATTATACGGCGACCTTGGCCTTACTACACCAAATGTTGTAAAAGAAATTTCTAGCACTGCAACTGGAAACTGGTCTCCAATTTCTTTAGAAAAACTTGCAGAACTAGATGCAGATCATTTATTCCTAATTAATAGTGATAAAGCAAACGGATCTGAAATGTTAAAAGATCCACTATGGCAGAACATCCCTGCAGTAAAAAATAATCAAGTGTATGAATTTGAATCGAATACAAGCTGGTTATACTCAGGTCCAATCGCTAATAGTCAAATTATTGATGATGTTTTGGAGAGCTTAGTTAAATAAAATATATAACTAAAAGAAGAAGCCTGTGAGGTGCTTCTTCTTTTTCTTTACTCTTTTTAGATAAAAGAGAGTAATCTTTTACCGTTGTTCCTTTAGCTTATATTTTTTATATGCCAAAGGCGTCATGTTCGTTGTTTTTCGAAATTTATCAATGAAATAACTTGTGCTGTTAAAGCCTACTTGATAAGCAACATCTGTTACATTTAATTCAGTTTGTTGAAGTAAGATAAAACTCTTTTGAATTCTATAGTCGGTTACATAGCTTAGAGGCGTTGTTTTTAAGGTTCGTTTAAAATAACGGCAGCATTCCGAACGACTTAATTGACCTGCCTTGGCGATATCATCTAATGTTAATTTTTCAGCAAAGTGAGAATGAACATAGTTTAGCATTTCCTTCATACGTTTATTTTTTTGAACCTCTACCTGATCATACTCTAATTTGAACCCGTTAATGATGAGATTTTTCCATAGCGAAGTTAAGGAAATAGTTATTTCCATTTCATAGTACGGTGGTTTTTCATGTATTAATTGGTTGATTTTTAAAATAGCCTCTAAAATATTCCCCCCCCCAAAGCTCTTCAGTTTTCAAGGGTAAATATGATAGATTGGTTGCTCGTATATAAGGAGAAACATAGGTTGCAAAGAGCTCCTGCGGTAACACAAAATGTGGAGAAACATTCAAACAAATATAAACACACCCTGAATGATTCTTATCCTCGGCCATATGCAAGCATTCACTATTTATAAACAGCCCCTCTCCTTCACTTATGCTTAAACTTTCTTCATTTATTTGAAAAGTAGCTTCTCCTTTTACAATAAAAACAAATTGAAGTTCTTCATGCCAGTGAAGAGGAATATATCCGTTTATATTTTTGTTGATTGTTGTTTCATAGCACGCTACAGGTAATTCAACCGTTCGGTGCGTGGTAAGTTCTTTTAAGCTTTGATCAATTTCAAAATTTTTTATTTGCACGTCATCACCTCAATATTGTTATATTTTTTGATTCAATTTAAGTATATTCCGTTTATATTATAGCTTATTATTACACTATTATTATATTTCGAGGTGATCAACAAATAATGAATTCATCTTCAAGAAAAATTGGATACTTGCTTGTTATAACAGGGGCAATCTTTTGGGGTGTTGGAGGTACAGTTGCACAAAAGCTATTTCAGCAATATGCCATCGATGTTAATTGGCTCGTTACTACAAGATTGCTTATTGCTGGTATTTTACTTTTATCTGTTCAGTACTTTCGTAAAGATCGGTCACAAATACTAGCGGTGTGGAAATCAAAAAAAACAGCCATACAACTATTAATTTTTGGGATACTTGGTATGTTAGCCGTTCAATACACATACATGGCCTCAATTAAATATGGAAATGCAGCTGTTGCCACCCTCCTACAATATTTAGCACCAGTTATGATTATTATCTATTATATTTTTCGAAAACAAACTGTCCTGACAAAACAGGATACCACGACTGTTTTTCTTGCTTTAATAGGCTCATTTTTCCTATTAACAAATGGTTCCTTTTCTCAATTGTCTGTCCCTCCACTTGCGGTAATTTGGGGTATACTATCCGGTTTAGCACTAGCATTCTATACATTATATGCTGTTCCTTTACTTAAAAAATTTGATACATTAGTCATTGTAGGCTGGGCTATGATCATAGGTGGCTTAGCGTTAAGTATCATCCACCCACCCTGGAAAATCGAACTAGCAACTTTACCATTTGAGGCCTATCTTTACTTTCTTTTTGTCATAATCTTTGGCACAATGTTTGCCTTTTGGTTTTATATTGAAAGCTTACAAAGTCTTTCCCCAAAAGAAACAAGTCTTTTAGGTAGCATAGAACCACTTGCAGCTGTTATCACCACAGTCATCTGGCTAAAAGAACCATTTGGAGCTTTTCAATGGATTGGTGCATTTAGTATTATCGGTATGATTTTGTTATTAGCGTTGGGAAAAAAGAATTCTGCGGCTGTTGAGGTTGAAGAAGTGAAGGTTGGTTAGTAGGTGGGGGAGTGCCTGTCACTCCCCGAATTTTGTCAAAAAAAAAAGCACCCTTCAGTCAATAAAGACTTTAGGATGCTTTCTTTTATACCTACATATTCATTATGGAAGCACATTACCAGCAGCGCGGAAAATACTATACCATTCCTCACGAGTAAGCTTGATGTCACTGGCTTTCACGCAATCCTTTAATCGACCTTCATTCATTGTACCGATAACAGGCTGCATTTGAGCTGGGTGACGTAATAACCATGCAATTGCAATCGTTGTATTGCTTACTTCATATTTTTTCGCGATTTCATCGATTTTTTGATTTAATTCTGGGAACTTTTCGTTTCCTAGAAATACACCTTCAAAAAATCCAAATTGAAACGGTGACCATGGTTGAATGGTAATATCGTGCAATCTACAAAACTCAAGAACACTAGCATCTCTATTTACAGCAGCTTCATTTTCCATATTCACATTAAAACCGTTTGAGATCATCGTCGAGTTTGTAATACTTAATTGCAGCTGGTTCGCAACAATTGTTTGTTTAACTGACTTTTTAAGCAATTGAATCTGCATTGGATTTTGGTTAGAAACACCAAAATGACGTACCTTACCTGAGCTTTCAAGAGTGTCAAAAGCCTCAGCTACTTCTTCTGGCTCCATCAAAGTATCCGGACGATGAAGAAGCAAAACATCTAGGTAATCAGTTTTTAAGCGTCTTAAGATTCCATCAACTGATTCTAAAATATGATCTTTAGAAAAATCGAACATTCCATTACGGATACCGCATTTGGATTGTAAGATGATTTTTTCACGAACATCATCGTTCATATGAATCGCATCAGCAAAAATTTCTTCACATTCTCCTCCACCATAAATATCGGCATGATCGAAGAAATTTGCGCCCAATTCCATTGCTGTTTGGACGAAGTGCTCTGCCTCATTTCTTTCAAGTGAATTAATACGCATACAGCCTACTGAGACAACAGGGACGTCTAATGTACTTTTTCCAAGTTTCATTGTCCTCATGAATGGAAATCCTCCTTTAAAAAACTGCTTTATAATGTTGGTTGTCTAACAAGTTATGTAATCTTGGATATGTATCCTTACCGATTTTCCCACATCAGGATAGCGTTTACAAGGAAACAGTGTTTTCCTTGTAAACTTTTAGAGCCTAGTTAAAAAAACTTATATAGTACCCTTATAGAAAAATGTAGCACCTACCTATTAAAACTCCTCATACACAGCAGGATCTTGATTATTAATTCTACCATCAGGTTGAGTTAACTCTAGAATCATATTCATTTCAGACTCATCCAGAGAAAAGTCAAAAATGGAGATATTCTCAAGTTGTCGTTTTTTAGATGCTGATTTAGGAATACTAACTGCCCCTAGCTGATAGTGCCAGCGTAAAATAATTTGTGAAACCGATTTGTTGTGATTGTTAGCAATCTCTTTTAATCTAGAATGTTGTAACACGTCATTAGCTCGTGCTAACGGGCTCCATGACTGAATTTGGACATTATTTTCCTCATGCCATTTTCTTAGTTCAGCCTGATTAAAAAACGGATGTAGTTCGATTTGATTAATGCTTGGCTTCACTCCTGTTTCTGTTTCGAGACGTTCAATATGTTCTGGTAAAAAGTTACAAACACCAATTGAACGAATTAACCCTTGTTTTTTGGCATCTATTAATGCCTGCCACGCCTCTACATATAGATTTTGCTT
This sequence comes from Bacillus sp. AFS040349, assembly GCF_002577655.1. NCBI lineage: Bacteria > Bacillati > Bacillota > Bacilli > Caryophanales > Bacillaceae > Bacillus > Bacillus sp. AFS040349. Next base: position 24,935 of record NZ_NUMC01000171.1, read on the forward strand.
TGGATTTGGCCAATGTATTAAATATAAATCATAATAATCAAGATTGGCACGGTATAACGACTCTTCAATCGTCGTAATAGCTTTTTCATATTCCTGATAGCGTCCCGGAAGCTTGGACGTAATTCGTAATTCTTCTCGTGAAACTGAACTGCGTCTAACAGCTTCACCGACAGTTCCTTCGTTTTCATAATTATAAGCAGAGTCAATCAGTCGATAGCCAAGGTCATCTATCGCATTTTGTATAGACTTTATACCTTGATTGCCTTTAAGTTTATATGTTCCTAACCCGATTACCGGAAGGCTACTACCATCATTAAGGGTTATATTCGGAATTGAAACCATACCTAATCACTCCTATTCATTAATAGTTTTAGGTTACCATATTTTTCAATAAGACTCATAGTATTTGAATTCGTTCTAGTAATTAAAAAACCTTATCCAGCCTTTGGACAAGGTTCTCTACTATATGATTCTATTTATTCAGCAAGCTCTTTTTCCTGCAACAACACCTGTTTTAATAATTTCTTTACAACAGTTGCTGCTTTTACTTTTAAATACAAATCTTCTGATGTATGTATCTGATAGTCTCCAGCGATGATGCACTTCTGTAAGTCTCCAACCGTATTGCACTCCATCTTGAGTTCATTATAAACACTGCCGTATTGAAAATATTGATGTGTATCACTTCCACCTACCACCGGCAACCCTATCTCTTTAGCAAAAGAATTCAGCTTAGAGATATATGCTTCCACTCCTTGTGCATAAAGATCTTTTCCATTAAGATCAAAAGCATCTAATCGGTGGAGCTGTTCTTTACTTAGATGATATAAAGGTGTGCTTTCTCGGAAAGCATGGGCACCAATTTTTAATACGGGATAACGATCTGCCAAATCCATAAGCTGATCAAATGGAATAAAGTGCTCTTCTATTAGATGACTTTCTAAATGACTTCTAATTTCAATTACATCTTCACGATCACCGATCAGCAAGATGTGACCAGTTTCTTTAATATCTACTTCAATGCCCGGAAAAAGCTTGAATCCCTCCACATCATAATAACCTTGTTGATAGGAATAGTGTTGATCTAGATAATCATAAATATCATAAAAACGAGTTGTATTAAAATGCTCTGTCATAGCAACTGCATTTAACCCAATAGCTTTCGCTTCCTTCATCATTTCTCTAAAATAATCCGGCATAAACATTGATTTTTTTGAAATTTTAACATGACTATGAAAATCGATTTTCATGTTATCCTCCTTTATTTGAATAGACTACCTACCATAAACAAACTCACGATATACAAGAATGAGAATGCAAGAAAGCTATAATCTAACACCCCAATCTTTAAATGTGCCAACTTTAACTTTTTTACCTCTGGACGATTAAATGCATAAAAGCTTCCCTTTGTTTCAAGTGCCTCTACGGTTGTTCTTGCTCTTTTTGATGTGCTTAACAATAATGGATAAAACGACAATACCGCGATTTTTGCGAAATAAACAATGTAACGCCAATAAAGGAATCCATGTTTTTCCGGTGCTTTTCCTCGTAGGCGAAATGATAGAAACACATGATGATATTCTTCAAGTAAACTTGGCAGCATTCGGTAACCATAGGCAATGCTAAACGAAACTTGACCAGGCACTCCAATTTTTAGTAAGCCATTACTTAATTTTTCCGGATCCATTGAGCAGAAAACAGTAATACTTGCTAAGGAAATAACCGATAGCTTTAAAGTCAAAATGACTAATGGGAGAATCACATGACTATCTCCACCAAAAAACAAAGAAGCAATTAATAAATATCCCCCTTGTCCTAATAGCCCTAAGCAAAGAATAAAGATAACCAAGGGTGTTACTTTTGACATAATCGTGGTAATGACCATAAAAATAAACAGGCCTGCCAAAATCACTTTATTATGAACAAACCAGGGAGCGATTCCAAAAAACAGATACCAAATAAAGAGAGTTCTAGGATCCAGCTTAGCTAAAAACGTATCATTATTTGCGTAAGCTGTATTTAGCATTTCAATCTTTATCTGTTCAACTGAGAGTTTTTCAGATAATTTCCGAGCATATTCCATGTACAAGCTCCCTCCTATCAAAAGCTTGAATAAAATCATTCACTGTATACGCAAGTGGTGATAGATTCAACCTTCTACTTAACTCTACGATCTGCGGAGGAACAAGTCCCGCTTGCTTAAGTAATTCACTATTAGAAAAAACAGATTCTCGGGTTCCATCATGAAGAATTTTCCCGTTATTTAGCACGATAATTCTATTTGCACATTCGGCCACTAATTGCATATCATGCGTAGCAATCATTACTGCTCCCACCTGCTCTTTTAGAGAAGATATAAGTTTTGTAATATGTTTCCGAGTAGCAATATCCAAATTAGCCGTTGGTTCATCAAGTAGAATAATCGAAGGTTCCATCGCCACTCCAATCGCTAATGATGCTCTTCTTTGTTGTCCTCCACTCATTAATCGGCTGTCTTTTTCTTGTAAATGTTTTAATTCAAATTGCTCTATCACTTTGTCAACGACTTTGTCATATCCAGGAACTTTCCTAGCTTTTAAGTAAAACTCCACATCTTTTCGAACACTATCCTCAATAAACATTTCCTCAGGATTTTGATAGATATAAGTAACAATGTCTGCGATTTTCTCGGGTGAAAGTTTGCGAGTATTTAACCCCTTAACGGAAACATCTCCTTGCTCCGGCTTTACAAGTCCAGTGATCAACCTCATTAAGGAAGATTTGCCAGCCCCGTTATTACCAACTAACGCAACAATATCTCCATGAGAGATTTCTAAGTCAAGATTAGTTAACACTGTCTTTTGTGTTCGATTGACCATCTTATATGAAAAACTTACATTTTTAAATTCTATCAGCTTACTTTCGTTGTTTTTCTTTTGCAAAGATCGCTCTAAACTTAAATCTGATTTCTGTGGGACAGGAAAAAATTGAATAGCCTCTTCTATTGTGACAGGTAATTTTCTTTGCTCTGACTGAGCTAATTGATAAGCTGCCTGTGTGACCTGTGGCGGATAAATTTGACTCTCCATCAATAAATTTACATGTTGTAATGCTTCTTTTGTCTGCTTTTTCCAGACCACTTTTCCTGCGTCCATTAATACAACAGAATCACAGTAATCAGCAATAAATTCTGTATGATGTTCAATAACAATAATCGTTTTTCCGTGTTCTTTGTTTAACTTTTTTAAGATTTCATAAACCTCTTTTGCATGAAAAGGATCAAGCTGTGCAACAGGTTCATCAATGATTAAGATGCTTTGATCTAGGGACAGTGCACCAGCTAATGCTAAAAGATGCTTTTGCCCCCCACTTAACTGCCAAATATATTCCTTTTCAAATGGACTTAAACCTACTAAATGAAGAGCACGCCTACCTCTTTCTTTATAATCGGGATAGCCAAAATTAAGCGGCGCAAAGCAAGCTTCCTCCAATACACGTGGGCAAACTAGCTGATTTTCAAAATCCTGATAAACATATCCCACATCATGTGATAAATCAGCCACTTTATATTCGGTCGTAAGCAGCCCATTCACGAACACCTTGCCCTCAAAATCACCTACATAATAATGTGGAATTAAGCCATTTAACAATTTACACAGTGTTGATTTCCCACTACCATTACTTCCAATAATCGCGGTAAATTCTCCGCTATTAATAGATAAAGAAACACCCTTTAAAACTGGATGTTCCCCACCTGGGTATTGAAAGGTAACAGAATCAAGCATAATTTGATTTTTTATCATGAAGGAATCCTCTCACTTTGATCCTCATTTGAACGTTTGTTTTTATTTTTACTTCTCATGACAATAATTGTTATTGCTGCTACAATCGCGGCAACAGCTATACTTACCCAGTTAAACCAATCACCAAAAGTTCCGATAAAATCAGCTTCCCATTCCACGTTAAAGCCTGCTTCTGAAAGATATTCAAAAAGAAAGGCTGAGCATGCCAGGAGGATGGAGATCGCAATCAATCTAGGTCCAATGAGTTCTTTCATAGAATATTTCGTTTTATTGTTTCTTGGTTTCATTCCTAATAGAGGCTCAATTTTCCCATATAATCTAGGCACTAAATATAAGGTCGGTAATAAGGCAAATAAAATGCCAGAGAAAAGCACATCATTTAAAAACGAAAACCCTTCGATAACAACAACACTTTCTGCTAAGCCAGGTACTGTTTCCAATTCTTCAATCCCAATCCAAACCTTGGCAATATCAACCGTACAGCTAATGGCCTGATGGATAATCACACCGAGTATCGCTGCAGTACCAACCTGCAGTTTATTTTTCGGGTCATTTACTAATGTACCAGCAATAAACATAGCTAGAGAGAAGCCAATGAATTTTTCCAATTCACCAAACCCTCCAAACTGCCCTAGCATAATTTCCCCAAAAATAACTTCACCCAACGATGCTCCTATCGCGGCATATAAAGGATGAAACAAAATACATAAAGTTAAAGGAATAAATGCAAAATACTCAATTGAAAATTCTACCGGTCCAACATTTACAGAAGGGACAAGCTCCGTAATCATATTGGAAAGACCATATAGCGACATAGACAAAATAAAGACCATCATTTTTTGTGACTGTGTTAATACATATCTTTCTTTCATCTGACTCATTTTTCCTACCTCCTTCTATTTGATTACCTTTATCTTAAGGTAGCAACTTTAACCAAATATGGTAGGAATGTAAAAGTGATGTAAAAAAATTAATATTTTCTAACAATTTGTAAAATTTCTTTCATTTAGTACGTTATCATGAAAGATTGTGTTAAGATATCTCCAGCCAATTTTCCATGAAAGGAATAATAATATCTTGATCACTTTTAACTGGGATACAAAAATGATGTCTCCAAGTCAATACAAAATTGCTGATTATATTCAAAAAAATACCCAGCTTGTCCTTTTATCAACTGAACAAGAAATTGCTAATGCCGTAAAAGTTAGTATTGCATCTGTCTCTCGTTTTTGGAGATTAGTAGGGTATAAAAATTTCAAAGATTTTAAAACACAAATGAGCCTTCAACTTGAAGTATCACCTGCAGGAAAGATGAAAAATGTGATGACTAGAGTTGAAGGCCAAGAGCTACAACATCATACTTTAGATCGGGCCGTTACTCATTTATTCAAAACAATGGAGCAATTTACTGATCAGTCTTTTCAGCAAGCTGTTAATACACTCAGAAGAGCTTCAACAATCTATTTACACGCACCAGGTCCTTCTCTAGGACTCGCAGAATTAATGGACTACCGATTATCTCGTTTTGGAATGAATCTACATACGATGAGGAAATATGGAAGTGAAATATTTGAAGATCTGATGCATATAACAAACGAAGATGTTGTCGTGTTATTTGGCTTTATTCGGCTGCTACCCGAAGCAAATGTTATTCTAGATTACAGCAATCAAGTTGGCTACAAAACAATTATTATTACAGATCAGCTCATATCTGAATTTTCCACTAAGGGGGATATTGTCCTTTTTGCTAGTAGAGGAGATTCAAGAGAGTTTCACTCAATGATCGCCCCGATGTTCATTGTTGAAAATCTAATTATATCTCTCGGAATGAAAGATAAAGAAGTTAACTTGTCCCGACTTGAACAGCTTAGTCAACTAAGAAAACGATATTCAGCTGAGTTGCCAAGATAAAGCAAAAAAGCGCACTTATACAAATGCGCTTTTTTCTTTATTTAAATCTATTCTTTCACTCGTTTCCTTCTCATCCATTGTGTTGCTGCCCATTTATCTCCAACAATAACCGGAGCTCCACCGTGAAGAGTTAACTCATTTAATGTTTGATTATCATAGAAATATTCAAAGTACACAGCCATCCCTTTTTGAGGAGAAACCGAAAGATTCAGCTTAGGAAAGTACGTTTCCCCGCCTTCTTCTACATCATTTAAGTACATAACAAGTGTGCTAATTCTAGGATTACTGACAGGTCTACTTGCTGAAGCAAAATAATCATAATGTTCCTTATACTCTTGGCCGATTTGGTAGTTCAAAACTTGCAGGCCTTCACCATGCTCATAAGGAATGTTCATAATTTGAGCGATTCTTTTTTCAATTCTTGTAACAAGCTCATATTCTCCATCCTGAAAGAACATACTGCTACTTGTTCTTAGTTCATCTAATTCACGTGAATTTCCAATCTTTGAACGACGCATTCTATCTTTGGATAACCTAATTAGTTCATCACATTCTTCATCGCTTAAAACATTTCCTAAAACGGCGATTAGGGGTTCCTCTAATCGTGCAATGATCTTAATTTCCCGATCATCGGTCATAATTTTATTACCAATGTGATTAAAAATAGATTGTTCTTTAATCGTTAATTCATTAGCATCCATTGTCAACTTTCATCAACCTCTTATTATTTAATTTTTAAAAATTAGATTATGTTGTTAGAACACGCATTATATTGAAATCACCAGATGAACTTAAACCTTTTCATTCAAGGAGAATGTTAAGATTGAATTAATTTTACACCTAGCATTTCAGCTTTTCTACTACTTTATTATACATTTTCAAAATGTTTTTCTTTACTAGTTTTAGGCGTTTTATTTTGAATCATGAAAGATAATTCCTAGTCCAAAACGCTCTCCAGATGTTATTGTACTTACTCCGTGCCGAACTTTGTTTTTATAATATCCTTTCTTACCAAGAGCAGGTCTTTCATTTGTTGGAAAAATTAATGCACTACCTTGATCAAGTGTAATAACATGGCCTCTGCTCTGAGCACGTGGAATTTGTTCAACTAATAAAGATTCACCTCCTGTATAATGTTCATCTCGTTGATTTAAGATGAAGACCACTTGAAACGGAAAGAAAACATCTCCATATAAATCCTGATGTAAGCAGTTAAATCCCCCTTCTTCATATTTTAAGATTAAAGGAGTTGGCCTCATTTGCTCATGTTCCTCACATCTTTTAATAAACTCCTGCAGTTCTGCTGGATATTGTTCTGGTTTCTTTAAGTATCCTAACCATCGATTCGCTGTCTTTGCTAGCTCAGGATAAAAAGATTCTCTTAAACTTTGGATCATATCAGGCAATGGATAGGTAAAATATTTATACTCACCACTCCCAAAGCGATATCTTTGCATATTAATAGTTGTCCTATATAATTCTTCCTCATGATAAATTTGAATGAGCTGCTCACATTCTTCTTTTGTTAATAGTTGTGGAACTTTAGCAAAGCCTTGGTTATCTAATACTTGTTGAATTGACTGCCAATTTAATTGTTCAACTCGTGATTTTATGTCATGAAGCATATTAGACCTCCTTGCACTCTTTACATATAATGGTATTTTTAACTAAATTTGATTCTTTTATGTTTAATTATTGGTAGGAAGGCAAATATCTCATTTTTCTGACTCAATTCGGCCAGTATTGAGACTCACTTTGACTGCTCTCTCTTTTTTCTGTCCCAATTCTGCTACTATCGAGAAACACTTTGACTTGCTCACTCGTTTTTTGTCCCGATTCTGCTACTATCGAGACACAACTTTGTTGCTCACTCTTTTTTTTGTCCCGATTCTGCCCCTATCCAGACACAACTTTACTGCTCTCTCTTTTTTCTGTCCCCATTCTCCCAC
>NZ_NUMC01000172.1:0-1671 GCF_002577655.1 Bacillus sp. AFS040349
CGCTACGCGGTCACTACTGGATAATGATGGTAAGTAGTGCTCTGGAATTATGCGATGCACAATGGATCTCTGCGTAGCTTATGATGACGTACCCTCCCATGTCTCTGGGCATCTATGTGCCTACATTCCTTCGTTCGGTCTAGTCATAAGGCAGAGGCTAGCGAAGCTCCTTTAGGGACTCGAGGTCGGATGGGAAAAATAGTGCCAGCTTCTCCGTGTCATCCTGTTGTCTAGGTCTATTAGGGGATGTAGAACTTTACATAGCCTCTGCGAGACTAGGAATATCCTTCATCATTCGCTGTGCGTCAAAAGCTTTGTGCTTTGTACTTATTCCATGTAAGACTTTTATTAGTTTTCCGCATAGAACCACAATAGATTGCTTCTTCCGTAACGGGTTAACCTTACGGTTAGTGTAATATTCATGCAGCTTTCGAAAGGCTTCATTATGGCGAACCATTGGCATCATCACTCGGAAAAGGAGGGCACGAAGCTTTCTTCTTCCCCGTTTGGAGATATGTTTTTGCCCTTTGTGCTGGCCGGAAGAGTTTTCACGTAAAGTTAATCCCGCAAGTTTAATGATTTGGCGTGGATCTTCATAGTGTGAAAAGCTACCGATTTCGGCCAACAAATCAACGATTGTGGTATCGCCGAGTCCTTGAACCGTTGAGAGCCATTCGTACTCTACAGACGTTTGTACAAGCGTAACTAATTGCTGTGTAATGCTTTCAATTTCTTGTTCCAACTGGTTGTAACGGCGAACGAGCGTGGCAATTTCAATACGGGCCATCTCACGTCCTTCTGTTACTCCGATGGAGTTAGAACTGACTTCAATAAGTTGTATTGCTTTTGGTCGTTGGGGAGATTTTAGCCCCTCAACCTGTCGGTAAAGCGATAAGACTTCATCTGGCTGCTTTTGAAATAGATCACTTGGAAATGGAGTACATTCAAGTACTGCCAGAGCCATTTTCCCGAATGACGGAAACACCTGAGTGAATTCTGGAAAATATCGATCTAACCAGCGAATCATCATATTTTTGACAGCACCAAATTCCTCTGTCAACTTACCTCTAAATGTTGACCCAACACGAAGTTCCGCCTCAATGTCTTTCAAAATACGTGGATAACTAAAGCGTCCATCTTTTATGAGACGAGCGATCACCAGTGCATCCTTGCGGTCATGTTTGGTTGGTAAATTGTCGTCCAACTCTTTTGAACGCTTGACGTGCAAAGGATTAGCCATTGCGAGGGGAATGCCTCGTTCATCAAGGAAATAGGCTAAATTAAGCCAGTAATGGCCAGTAGGTTCAATCCCTACGATGACTTCTGTTTTTTCGTGTTCTTTCATCGCAGTTAGAATACGATGATAAAAATGCTGGAAACCATCATTAGACTGTAATACAGAAAATGATTTTTGGAGCACTCTCCCACGATCATCTACAAAGCAGGCGAAATGTTTTCGCTTCGCAATGTCGATTCCGACAACGAGTGTTTTTTCAGTGACTTGATTTATTTTATGGTTTTGTTTAAAATCCATTATGGAGTCCTCCTTGGTTAACAAATTAGGGGTCAATTTCTGCAGATTTTGACACCCCGTATCATACCAAGAGGGCTCTTTTTTGTTCAAGTCGCCGAAAATCCTTCTAACAGGAATGCTCCTTTTAACTGTTTTTT
>NZ_NUMC01000173.1:0-31098 GCF_002577655.1 Bacillus sp. AFS040349
TTTTGAGTCACCCTCTTTTTCGACGTCGCTATATTAAGAACAAAATTTCTGAAGTGCTTCTGTAATTCGGTCCGGAGAAAATGGCTTCACTAGGAAATCTTTTGCTCCTGCTTGAATGGCCTCAACAACCATTTGCTGCTGCCCCATTGCAGAGCACATAATAACTGTTGCGTTTGGGTCAAAAGCTTTAATTTCACGAACAGCTTGGACTCCATCCATAACAGGCATTGTAATGTCCATAGTCACTAGGTCCGGCTTTAGGTCTTTATATTTTTGTACAGCCACTTCACCGTTTTCAGCTTCACCAACTACTTCATGTCCTGCTTTTGTGATCATATCTTTTAGCTGCATTCTCATGAATGCTGCATCATCTGTTACTAGTATTCTTGCCATTTGTATTGCCCCTTCCTTCAAGCAGCCTTAGTCTATCATTAAGCCAACTGCTAATTTCTTGCCATTTTGAAACGTTACTTCTACTTCTATCGCTTCTCTAAATCCAGAAAGTGTTGAATTTCCTTCCATAATGGTTGGAGCCGTAATGTCAATGGTCACACCCTTTGAAAAAATATTCGTACACAGTCCTCCAGACAGCATATTCCCTAGCTCACCGGAAAAGGATTTTAACATTTCTCCTTCAAGTGCCATTCCAAACATTAATTCCCCAATTGAGCCAAAAACATCAGCATCTGCTTTATAAAGGATTTTTCCCTTAACAGATCCTGTTACCCCAACAAGTACTCCATATTCTAAGGATAATTCTTTTTGTACAATTGGTACTGAGACATCTTCATATGGAATAGGAACAATCTGTTTAATCGAGTCGAGTATTCCCTCCTGAAAATCTTCTAATGTTGATGATACAGTCGTACTCAATAAAAACACCTCCTGTTATTTAGTCGTTGGTCTCACTATTAATCTTTTACTCTATTAATACTTATACTTAAATTATACCTAAGACTTTTTTCTTATTATATAGTACATCATTCCTAGTAATGGCTCAATAATAAGTATGAGTTATTGTAGAAATTTGCGGATTAGCAACGAAAAAATTGCGTCCGAAAATTTGGACGCAATTTTAAATTATTATTAAGTTAAAAAGTGTATTAATTAATATAGTTTAATTATTCTGTAAATTAACCTCTGAATGTTCAACATAAAATGTGTCCATAATAACCTTCATTAAAAATCAGGATGACCTGCATTTTATATAATCTATCTTTCTTTTTTAGTATCCATCAAAAGCTAGATAAATGTAAAGCTATACATTCCAATTTCTTTATTTTTTTCAAAAAACATACTAAAAAGATGGTCCCTCAATTTGTCCCCCCTTTAGGATCTATAATCTAGTTGGTCCTTCATTATATATTCCTAATCCAGGTCGTAGGCTAGAAAAACTTTTCGCCCATTATCGGAATATGTCAAAGTATCTGAACATTTCTTCATTATAGCAATCCCTCTGCCTCTAATACTTCTAATATTATTTTCAAAATACTCATCAGGATTACCGATATGTTCCAACTTTTGTTTATAATCAAATCCTTCCCCTTTATGCATGCATTCTACAGAAAAACATTCTTTAACTTCTAAATTTAAAGTAATAGGAAGAGCTTGGTTTTCTTTCGTTCCATGCTCTAGTGCGTTGTTAACTGCTTCTATAATTGAAAAAATAATCATTGTTTTTTTTGCCCTAGCACATTTTTCAATAAATATCTCGATATCAGGTAAGCTATTCTGAAATTGGTCATGATCAGTAAAAACAAATGATTTTTTCATAAACTAATCCCCTAATATTGACTATTTCTCTGGTAAAATCTATTTATCTTAAATAGTTTTTCCAAATCCTCTTTAAGTATGCAGGCATACCAATATGTAGGAAAGCACGATACTCATTATTTAAGTATCGTGCTTTATTTTTCTAAGCTTAAAAACTGTATGCTCTTGTTAGGTATTAAATCAAACATAAATACCTCCAAATTTATTTAACCGAAATGGATACCGCACAAATATCATCTTTTAATGATTCTAATCGACTTACTTGTTCTTTCAACAACGGAATGATCGGGATTTGATTGTTTACACACTCTTTGTATCGATCCATTAATGAAGAAATAAGTTGCTGTGAATCATTTTTCTCGATTAAATGATCAAGAACTCCATCTGAATAAAGGAGAATTTCACATGGATTTTGATAGGTTACACTAGCTTCTACATATGGTAACTCATCTAATATACCTAATGGTACTCCACCTTCTCCCAACATCTCAGAAGTTCCATTATGGTTGACTAATATACCTGCAGGATGTCCGGCATTATAATACTTAATGACATTTTTGTTCGTATCAATTAATAGATATATTCCTGTTATAAAGGTTGTAACCTTGGATTTATTCTGAAACCACTCTCTTATTAGTCGATTCAACTCACTCATTACTTCATAAGGAGAGTTCACGTCATTCGCAATGGTTCTTAAAATAGGTGTAATAGCCATTCCGATCATTGCTGATGAAACACCATGTCCCATGACATCCAGCACTATTGAAGTATATACCCCATCCTTATCTTTACACCATCGACATAAATCACCTGATAAATGGGAGGAAGGAGTGTAAAGGAAATCAATTTTTATATGCTCATCATTTATTTCTTCACTTATAAAAGATGTTTGAATGTTCTTAGCTAACTGAAGTTCCAATGTCATTTGTTCTTCATATTGTTTTAGCTTTGAATATGCCTCTTCTAGACTAACAGTGTTGCTTATAAAGCTTGCAAACATCTCTAAAACCGAAACGTCTTTTTTACTTAAACTATTCGGAATGGGATCTAGAGCACATAATGTTCCAAAAACTGATCCGTCTTGCATATAAATAGGTACCCCTGCATACGAACCAATTGAAAATTCATCTGTTACAGCCATGCTTTTAAACGGCTCTATATTAGCTGCATCTTTTATTAATAAAGGCTGTTTATTGTTAGCCACAATATGGCAGTATGACTTTTCCACTGGTTTGTCCACTTGACTCGGAATTGGGCAGCCGCCTTCAAGGTTGAATTTTTCTAGTATTCTAAATCGATTATTCCTAGTGGTTGCGACAAAAAAAGAACGAGCTGTTATCGTTTCACTCATTAATTGCATGACGTTTAATGCAGCTTGTTCAAACTTCTTTAATTTACTCATAAATCTCCCTTATTTCCGGTGGATTTTACGTGCAGTTTTAAATCACTAAGATAAAGATTCTTTCTTTATTTATCGATATAATTCTACATTTTTTAAGTTCATGTGAAAAATAAGTTTTCACTAAATAGCATTAATAGATTCACTTTTTACTCAATTGTTTTTCCAACCACTGTAAAAGATCTTTAAACACTTCATCACGATTTACTTCGTTTAACATTTCATGTCGACCATCTTTGTAAATTTTAAAATCAATTTCAGTAATTCCATGCTTTTGCAACTGTCTTATCAGTCCTGTAACTCCTTTTGAATAGTTTCCAACCGGATCCATATCACCGCTAAAAAGATAAAATGGCAAATTTTTTTGAACCTTTATTACTTCTTTATCTTGCTGAATACGGTGAAGTCCATCGTATAAATCGTAATAAAAGCTTGTTGTTGCCGATTTTCCACAATAAGTATCCTCAATATAATTTTTTATTCGCTGTTGATCACGGGACAACCATTCAAATTCCGTTGCAGCATTTACAAATTTCTTATTATAACTGCCTGTTGTTAATTGATTTAACAATTTACTCTCAGCTTGGCTTCCAAACTTTTTTATTTGTGACTTTGCAATGATTTTTGCAATTGTTAATGATATTGAAGAGTTGCCACCTGTACCTGACAAAATCACACCACGAATATCAGATTGAAAGCGTTGTATAAAACGTCTAACTAAAAAAGATCCCATACTATGCCCCATTAAAAATTTAGGGACTAAGGGGTACTGTTCTTGTATATCATTATTAACTTCCTTCAAATCCTCTACCACTTTCTCAAATCCATTCAATTCTGCAAAGTAACCACTATTTCCACTTTTTTCTCCTGTTCGTCCATGTCCGCGATGGTCATTTCCAACCAAGAAAATCCCTTTAGAAACTAAAAATTGAGCAAACTGCTCATAACGTTTAATATGTTCAGCCATTCCGTGTGATAATTGGATAATAGCTCTTGGTTCTTTTGTTTCATCCCACCATTTTGCAACAAAAACCTCATGTCCGTCTTTCATTGTTAACCAATATTCATCTCTCATCTCATTCACTCCCTAATTAAGGAGTTAGAGCGCGGTTCTAACTCCCATCATAGCCTACTTTTTATCAATCGGTGTAACAGCATCTTTTAATTTCTTATTTAGTTGTACCTGATATTTATTTATTGAACATCTTTTGTAGATCTGTTTATCCTACATATGTCATCCCATTACGCGGAATAACAAAAACCATTCTCCCTGGTGGCTTGTTGAAGAAGAAAAATAGATTGATATGTTCTTAAATGAAGCTTTTTATTATTTTACGGGTCCTTGTTTAGAGCCCTGTTCCAATTGCAACAGAATCTAACTGTTGAATTTCCAAAGCTCTCTTTTCGAGGTTGTAATCGCATCAGCTCCAGCCTCCAGCGCCTTTTCCACTTCTTCCGGTGTCCGAATCAGACCTCCGGCAAGAATCTTTGTTTTTGTTCGTTCCTTCACCTCTTCGATCATCCATGGCATTGCCCCTGGGAGCACTTCAATGTAATCAGGTTTCGTTTTTTCAAGTAAACGATAACTTCTTTCCAATGCATGTGAATCAATTAAAAACATTCGTTGAATGGCCACAACACCTTTTTGCTTTGCTTTTAAAATCACATTTGATTTTGTAGAAATAAGGCCATAGGGATCAAACTCCTGACATATATATTCAGCAGCATAGTCATCATTTTTCAGCCCATGTATTAAATCAACATGGTAAATCAACTTTTTATGATGCTGCTCTGCTAATTTATGAAAATTGCCTAATTGAGAAATATGGGTTTCAAGGAATATTCCGATCTCATAATCACTTTGTAAAAATTTCTCAAACTGTTTTATTGAAGAGAAAGCAGGTAATATTTTTTGCATGGCTGATCCTTTCCTTAATAAGAATTCTATATTAAGCTTAGTTTTAAAAAACGTATTTGTAAATAAAAGGTTTTTGGTATGAATTGATTTTGGAAGTTTTGATTCTTAATTAAAGAAAAAAAACCAATTCAATATATATGAACTGGTTAAAGACATATCTATCTAACAGGTGATTTTTGTGAAGCAAACCTTAGCGACTTACTAATTAATGCAGGCAATACTGACACATGTCCTTCATCCTCAAACTGAATAAATTTGACAGTGATGTTTGTATGTATTGTTAGCCTCTCAGCCATTTCCTTCGCAAGTTCTCCTACGTTTGTATGATGCCATCTTTCTAACTCACCGATGCCAATGAGAAGATTAGCATCAATGTTTTTTGCTTCAGCATTGTCTTTAAACTTTTTCTCGGCCTCAAGGATGATTTTTTGATTCCAATGAATTGATGGACTTCCTGCTATGTATGTTTGAAAAGAAGTTGAACGTGTAAACAAGGCATATAATACAAACAATCCCCCAAGTGAATGGCCAAATAATGTTTGATTATGTTTATTAATCGCTAAATTTTTCTCAAGTGCAGGTTTTAACTCTTTTTCAAGAAATGTTGAAAAATCCTCCGCTCCACCATGCTCAGGCCATGATGAAGTGTTTGTAGAAGGAATTTGCACTTCTGGTTCCCCCATCGTGTAATCGTAAAAGCGCTCATGTGAAAAAGGCACATCCACCGGATATCCTACTCCAACAACAATTGCCGGTACAACACCCGTTCTCTCTGGTTTCCTTGATTGAATCCGAACAGCTTCAACAACTGTAGAGAAAATTGAATTTCCATCTAATAGATACATAACAGGAAATCCCTCAGTAGGTGGTTCTTCATTAGGTATAGAAACGAAAATCTGATAAACTCTTTTTTTCTTAGATACAAATTGGTATTGTTTTGCTCCCGGTAATTTGAATTCAGATTCACTCATTAAATAGTTTTCTTCAGTCATCTAGAACTTTTCCCCCTTCTTATTGCTTGTTTTTAAATAGTAAATGAACAAAATATGGGACACCGATAATGGCTATAACAATCCCAACAGGAATTTCAGAAGGTGCGACGATCGTTTTACCAATAAAATCAGCTCCAACAACTAAAACCATCCCGATTACAGCACTAAGCGGTATAACTTTTTTATGTTGATTTCCAACAAGTAATCTAGCAATATGTGGTGACATTAACCCTACAAATGAAATGCTTCCGGCTACCGAAACACAAGCACTAACAAGACCAATACTGCTCATTAATAAAATAATTGTCTGCCTTTCTACTGAAATCCCAATACTAATCATGGATTCTTCACCTAGTTGAAACAAATCAAGGATATAGGATTTGCTTAAAATAATAGGGAGACATATAAGAAACCACGGAATAATAGATAAAATAAAATACCAATTTGCACTGTAAATGCTTCCTGATAACCAAACCGTTGCCATCTCAAAGTCTTGTGACTTCATTTTTAAAGAAAGATACAACGTAAAAGCTCCTAATCCAGAACCGACTGCAATACCTGTTAAAAGAAGTTTCTGTGAATCTATACGTCTACCTTGACGTGAAATAAAGAAAACAATGAGTGCAGCTGAAAAACCACCAATTAACCCAAAGAGAGGCATTGTCATGATGCTAGTCCAGTCTGTACTCTTTATCTGACCTTGAATGAAAAACATAAACAGAACAATAGAAGCCCCTGCTCCACTATTAATCCCTAATATTCCCGGATCTGCTAATCCGTTTTTAGAGATTCCTTGAAGAACAGCACCAGCGACTCCTAATCCCACTCCGATGAAGGCAGCAAGGATGATTCTAGGTAACCTCAATTGAAATACAACCAAGTCCAGCTTCTCTGAAACATGCAGGAGAAAAATAGTTCTCACTAACTCATTAAAGGTCATTTCATAGATTCCAAAGGTTAAACTTATATACATAAAAATTAGAACTACAAGCAGACCAATTAACATAACCATCCAAAATCGTTTTTGTTGTTGATTAATCATGTTGTGCTCCTCCTTTTGTTTTTATTAAATATAAAAAGAAAGGAACACCGATTATCGCTGTAACCACCCCAACGGGTGTTTCAAATGGATAATTCATATAAAGACTAAGACTATCACAAAGTGTTAGAAACACTCCTCCAAAAATTCCTGCAATAGGAATGACGATCTTATATTGTCTTCCTATTAAAAATCTGGTTATATGCGGGATAATTAATCCAACAAACCCTATTTTTCCAACAAGAGCAACAGAAATACCTGTCATAATCACAACTGAAAGAATTGTTAAGCCCTTTACGATTCCTTTTCGCTGACCTAAACTAGCAGATGTCTCCTCTCCTAACGATAAAATAGAAATAGAGTTGGATAGAAAAAGGGCAAGGATTATTCCTATAGTGGCAAATGGTATGGAAAAAAGTAATAAACCAGGATTTATCTGATGAAGTCTTGCATTATACCAAAAGCTCATTGTCTGCGAAACCTGAAAATAAGTAGCAAAAGCAGCTGATAAGCTGCTTAAAAATGTTCCAATAATTGTCCCTATTATCGCTAATTTAACCGGGGAAAATCCGTTTCGAATAAGGGAGGCAAGTCCAAACACAATTCCGACACCTACCGCCGATCCTATTAATGAAAACATCATCATTTGCAGTGAGGACATACCCGGCAAAAAAATGACCGCCAGCGTTATAACAAAGCCCGCACCATCAGAAACCCCCATAATGGAGGGAGATGCCAAGTAATTTCTTGTCATCCCCTGCATCAGGGCACCTGACATTGCCAATAGTGCACCGATTAACATCGCACCAATTGCTCGAGGTACCCTTGATGTTATCACGATATTATGAGTAACATTGTTTGCATCAAATGCAAAAATAGCTTCAAAAATATCAGCACTACTTATACTAGTAGATCCACTACGAATCGATAGGAATAGCACAAAAACAATAACGATCGGAGATAGCAGGGAAACATATAAAATTGATCTTTTTCTGTGCATCAAACACAACACCTTTTATTATTGAACTAGGTTTTCTTTTACCACTTTTATAAATTCCGTTTTACTCCACGCTGTTCCCCCAGCTGCTAATGGTGGGACAGCATTGACGAAGATTTTATCTTCTTTCGCCGCATTTATACTTTCCCAAATTGGATTTCCTTGTAAATCATTTAATGCTTGTGGAGCATCTGCATTTTCTTGTTGTTCAAATTGTACGAATAGATAATCTGGATTCATTTCAGCCAGCTTCTCTAATGTAATCATTTCCTGACTTTTAGCAGCTTTGACTTCTTCAGCCACAGGTAAGCTTAAATCTTGGTATAAAACAGGGTTAAAATAAAGGTCCGGTGAGTAGATAAAAATATTGCCGCCTCTAATTCTAATCATTAAGACTTTCTTATCGTCAAATTTTCCAGCTATCGTTTCTTTTACCTCTGAAACATTTGCTTCATAATCTTCAATAATTTTAGCTGCTTCATCTTGCTTACCAGTTAATTCAGCCAAAAACGTTAAATTTTCTTTCCAATTCGTTGAAATATGAGAAATTGGAATCATTGGTGCAACACTATTTAAATTTTCAACAACCTCAGGTTGAAATTTAGAAGTTCCTAAAATTACATCTGGATCTAATTGCAACAATGTCTCGGTATTTGGTTGTTGCTTATCACCAATTTCTGTTGCCTCAGACATTGAATCTCCTAGATAATCAGGGAATTTACCTCCTGTTGCAATTGCTCCTACTGGTTTTACCCCTAATATTGCTGCATCTTCCATCGCTTCCTGACTCGCTGTTACAATTTTTGTTGGGTTGCTAGCTACTGTGTATTCTTCATTAAGATACGTAATTGTTTGCTCTTTACTTTCAGATGCCTCTGACTCCTCTGAAGCTGTTTCCTCCTGTTCTGCAGCTCCATCTTGAGAAACCTCTTCATTTCCGCCACATGCTGTTACTAGTACTAGTAACAAGGCAAAAAACAACATTAACAATGACCTTTTCCTCATATCTAAATCGCTCCTTTTATTCATTATTTAATAGATTTTGATAATCATTATCATTTAGAATTATAGAGGAAGATGTTACTATGTAACATGGACATAATCTTGTTTTATTGTTGGACTTTTTCCATAAGAGTAAGAGTAAGTGTTTCCTTTAAGACACGTTCATGTGAACTAGCAGAATATTCCCTCCAAGGGTCAGAAGCAATTTGATAAACTTTTTGTAATCGAACGGCTTCTAGATTGTTCCATTGGTAATCCTCCCGAAACTCATTCCAGCAATCGAGTGTATTAGATTCCTGACAAACATTTAATAATATACAGTCCGGTTTGATTTTCTCTAGTTCAGGTAGAGAAACAATTGAGTTATAGATGTAATTTTTTTCATATGAAGCAGAATTAACCTGCAAATCACCATAAAATACCTCGGTTATGGTGCGTGAGTGATCAAAGAAAAGCTGACCTTGAAAAAAACGAAGAGGTAAGAACTTTTGATGTCCGGCATGCTTTTTCCATTGTTTTCGAGCTACTCTAACTTGTCCTTCATAATCATGAAGCCATTCGTTTGCCTCCTCTACTTCGCCAATTCGTTCAGCAATATATAACAACTGCTCCTTCCAATCAGCCGATGCTGAATAATATATAACAGGTGCTATTTTTGATAAAAGCTGTTTTTCTTTCTCTGAAATTCTATCTTTACTAATAATCAAATCTGGTGGATCTTGAATAAGAGTTTGAATATTATTCTCCCAATCTTTATTAATCTGAAAAGCACTTAAATGGACAGAAATGTCATTTCGTAATGTTTGGTAATAGTAGGAGGTCCACTTTGGGTGTATCGGTGCAGCATATGGGACAATATGCAAGGCCAGCAAATGACCAACTGTAGAAAAATCATATGCAGCGACTCTTCGTTTTCTTTTGTTTCGATATGTTGAAGGGGCCAATCCCACCACCTGTTTAAATTTTCTACTTAAATAGAATTCATCACTATATCCCACTTGCGCAGCAATATGACGAACCTTTTCCTCTCCCTTTGCTAACAATCTTTTCGCTTCATTTACTCGTAATCTTGTTATATATTCACTCACACTAAAGCCATATTCTTTTTTAAATAAAGTGGAGTAGTATTTTGGACTTAAATCAGCCATTGCCGCTAGCCGTTCATTGGATAGGTTTTGTTGAAAATTATGTTCAATATATTCTTTAGTTTCTTCAATTGCCATAATTGTATCTTTTTCAACCGAACCCTTTTTTTGTTGAATCATTAACCATAGCAATTGCTCAAACAGCAGCCTTCTAAAATACAGTTGATCAGCCGCTTTGCCCTTAATAGAGTAAATATTATCGATTATTTCTTCAATTTGAAAAAAGTTTATTAAGCATTGCTTACCTTTAAGAGGGAAAACTTGAGTATCCACTAATTTATGTAATTCATGACTTTCTCTTTCAATGTCTGAAAAAATATCAAATGTACAAACAAAATAATCAAGTGACTCGCTCGGTGTTTGGATTTGATAAACTTGTGAAGGATGAATAAAGAAAGCATCATAACGGTGTAATAGAAAACTTTCTTCTTCTAACAGCATATGTCCCTTTCCTTGCAAAATAATAAGTAGTTCAAAAGAATTTGTTAATTTAGAAGGGGTTTCAAAGGATGACATAACTTTTTCTATCTTTCTTAAACGATAATAAAACCGATTCCAATGCTCATAATTTTTCAACATAGCTTTTCTCCTTTCCAGCTTTTAAATAGCAGAAAACGACCGTGGTAAACCTCATCCCACGATCGTTAATCTCACCTTAATCCGTTATGAACATGATGTCCTGTTACTGCTTTATACTCATTCTCTAACTCACTAAGAGTTAGTTCATATAATTGGCGATTATCTGAAGATTTATAGTAATCAAGCCTTAACAATTGCTGAATGACCTGTTCCTTTTTCAAGCGAATTGCTTTTTTAAAGATTTCACCCATATTCGCTCACACCTTTATTAAAGAATGATAGGAAATCTACAAAAATTGACTTTCAATCTCCATTTGATGAAGAAAGTGCTCTAATCTTAATTTAAGTTCCGATGACTCTTTTAAGCATTTTGAGGATTGTAAAAAAGAAGATTCATCACCTTTCCCGAGAGACTGATCAATTTGAAATTTTAAATGATTAATTTTCAATTCAATATCCACTAATGAAGCTAGATACCCTTGAGTAAAATATTTTTCTAAATCTTCAAGAGCCATATAAAAATGCCAGTGTCTGTTCAAAATAACTAAAATGTACCACCCAGTATCAAAAAGAAATTTTTTATCATTTGTCACTTCAATAAAAGCTTCTTTTTTTATTTCAAGAACATCTGAGTGATCTCCATCCGGACAAAAACAATCAACAACATGCTGAAACGTATTGGTTACAATAAAATAGTGATGCTGATGCATGTGCTTTCCTCCTTAATGCCACTTATTTTTATTTCTGTTAGGTATTATAGAATGATCCTCTTGACATCTGTCAGTGAAGGGACAATTAACACAATCACTCATTGATCCGTTTTGAAACAAGTCCTTCATATATTCTAAATACAAAACACCTTTTGAAATATCCTCAACGGAAGTAGTTGTGACAAATACTTCTCCCTCCATTAAAGAGAAAATCTCAATTCTCTCTGGTAAAATACCAAAAGCTTCATAAGAGAAAACAGCTAACAAATGAGTGTAAAGTTCTATTAATTCCTGGTCTGCTTCAACAAGGAATTTCTTAATTGTAAATGACTTTGTTGACCATTCAACCAATTCAAGTGTGATGGAAAACTGTATTTCCAAACCTTTCATATATGTATAAAGCTTTTCATATAACATCAAAGGTGGCATTTCATTATTTTTGGTTGAAAGAAACTGCAGGAGATAATCGGTTGTTTTGGCCAAAATCATATAATACTTCTCTTTAGACTGAAAATAGCGAAGACTAACCTTGCTCCAATAATGGTCAATTAACTTAAAGGCCCTTAGTTTTGTTTGTTCTTTTACCGGTAGCTGATAATAGGCCTGAACTACTTGATTAATAAGTAATTGAACAACCTGTTTCCACCTTATATCACCGTCTTTTCCCTCAAGAGTATGCTGGTAATAAATTTTATATGGACATTTAATAAATGACTCTAAGTGCTCATCAGTCAACGGACTTATCGAGGTCTGGTTATACTTATGTACCATTTAGAATTCCTTCCTTTTTCTTTAAATGAAATTCATTCTCATTGTTAATTATGATTAAGAAAACCTGTTCGTCATGACCATCTCTAAATTCTTTAGAAAAACCATTATGTATACAATAAATGAAAATAATGATGGATGTCGTTTGCTCCATTTGATTCTTCTTTCAATTGAAAATGATTATCATTATCCTTAGGGGTTATTTTAAATGAAAACAATTCTCATTGTCAAGTGATCTTATGACTTTGTTTTTGAAATAACATTATGCATGGATAAGGAAAAAAATAGCAAGTAGTGTTTCGGGATTTTATAAGGCATACAAAAAAGCTTGGTGACCAGCCAAGCTTTTTTCACTATATAGGGGGTTGGGGAAATCGAGTTTCAAGATGAATCAAGGCAACCCTTCTTTGAAAGACAACTTTAGTGACGACTATGTAAAGTAAGGTTGTAATTGATTATCTCTATAACCATATGATAATGATTATCAATATCATTGTCAACAGTTTTTATGAATTTTATTCATTTATCTATGATAATACTAGGTGCAAGTTGGCTTATAAGACCTCAGCTTCTATAGATAAGTTGTGGGACTCGTGGCTTGTTGTTGTCCCGATTCTCCTCTTATCAAGACAAGAATTGGATACTCAATCTGATTCTTGACTCGATTCTGTACTTCAGCTTCAGACTATAGCTCTTAAGTAACTTCTATCTAAGAGACTCACCCCTTCAGAAGAACAGTCTTACTATTTCATTAACCTCTTTATCAGCTTCAAGCCATTTTTGGCATTAGGATATCGAAAATGAAAATCAAATCGATTTGTTTGTTTAAGAACACTTTTATAATGAGAGAATGCTGCAAAGCTTGATTCACCATGGTAGGTACCTATACCGCTTTCTCCTACTCCTCCGAAAGGAAGATACGGTGTCGCAATATGCATAAGTGTGTCGTTTATACATCCACCACCGAATGAGATAGATTCTGTTACTCGCTTTTCGTTTTCTTCAGTTGTAGTAAAGAGATACAAAGCTAACGGCTTTGGTCGATCTGTTACAAAATCAATAATTGTTTGAATATTTTCAAATTCAAGAACAGGAAAGATTGGCCCGAAGATTTCATCTGTCATAACAGCTGACGTCATACTCTCGGGTTCTAACAAGCTTGGCTCTATTTTCAAGCTTGCCTCATCAGTTTCGCCTCCAAACAATACTGTCCCATCTGATAAATAATTCTTTAAACGTTGAAAATGTCGTTCATTCACAATTCTTGTAAACTCATCATTTTCAAGCGGTTTTTCACCATAAAAATCAACAATAACCTTCTTGAGTTCAGTTAAGAATAAATGCTTCACTTTCTTGTGAACAAATAAATAATCGGGAGCTATGCAAGTTTGGCCTGCATTAATGAATTTACCAAAGGCAATACGTTTTGCAGCCAGTTCAATGTTTGCTGTTTCGTCTACGATACAAGGACTTTTCCCGCCTAATTCAAGTGTAATTGGAATTAATCGCTTAGCTGCTGCCTCCATCACAATTTTTCCAACAGGTACACTTCCTGTAAAAAAGATATAATCAAAATCTTGCTCTAATAAATATGTCGTCGTTTCAACCCCACCTTCAAGTACTTCAATATATTCAGAGGGAAATGCGTCCCCTATGATCTCAGCAAGTAATCTTGATGTGTGCGGGGTTAATTCTGAAGGTTTCAAAATAGCTGTATTCCCTGCTGCAATTGCTCCAATTAATGGAGCCAGTTGCAGCTGAAAAGGATAATTCCAAGGAGCAATAATAAGAGTCACACCGTATGGTTCCGCTACTTTAAAACCCTTTGAGCCAATATGCGTTTTAGCGGTTTTTACTTTTTCCGGTTTCATCCATTTATCAATATGTTTTAATGTAAAACTTATTTCCTCTAAAAGAAATCCAATCTCTGTAACATAAGCCTCTGTTTCTGATTTATTTAAGTCCTGTTTTAGAGCGTGGCATATCTTCTCTTCGTTTTTTCTAATTTGATCAGCAAGCTTTTTTAACATATTCACTCGAAAATCTTTTGATTTTGTTTGTCCATTGCGGAAAAACTCTTTTTGACGTCTAACGCTTTTTTCAACTGTATTAAGTGATTGCTCCATTATCTGTATCATTGAAAAACCTCCTAATATGTTCATCAGTTATTGTTAATATAGTCATCTTTCGTTCATGGTGTCAAAAAGAGGGTATGTTTTATATATAAATATAAAAAGCCTGTTCCATATATTTTCTCAGAACAGGCTACTACACTTATTTTAAAAGTACACAATCCATATAACAATTACTAGTAAAATTCGATAAATCGCAAATGGCATCAACTTGATTTTATTAATGAGCTTTAAGAAAAATCGAATGGAAAGAAGTGCAAATACAAAGGCACTAATAAATCCGGCGATAAAAAACGGCATTGCTTCAATAGAGAAATATTGCCAATTTTTCAAAAGAGAGATCGCACTTGCTCCCGCCATAATTGGCACAGCCATAATAAAAGTAAAATCAGCTGCAGCACGGTGGCTCATTCCGAGCAGAACTCCTCCTGAAATTGTGGAACCAGATCGGGAAAAGCCAGGCCATAATGAAAGACATTGAATTAACCCGACCGAAAATGCTTGTTTATAAGTAATTTGATCAACTGTCTCAATCTTCGGTTCCTTTGGACCAAAAAGATCTGCTGCGATCATTAAGATCGCCCCAACTACTAATCCGATTAACACAGTTGTAATAGAAAATAAATGCTCATCAATATAATCTTCGAAAAGAACGCCTAACACTCCAGCCGGGATTAAGCCGACAATTACTTGGGTAAGTTTTAAACGACTTGTCTCTTCAGTTGTTTTTTTACTGAATCTGCCCAAACCTAGCATTTGGATAAAGCGGTCCTTAAACACGACCACAACGGCTAAAATGGAGCCTAATTGAATAACTATTTTAAACGTATTTGCCACATATTTAGTTAAAAATTCTTCAGATTGTAACCACATATCATCGACAATAATCATATGACCTGTTGAAGAAACGGGTGCAAACTCAGTTAACCCCTCTACTAAGCCAAGTATAACAGCCTTTAAGAGTGTAAGAATATCCATCTTGTAAGCTCCTATCATTCTTTTAATCGTTAAACCACAAAAGTAAGTATAACGTTAAAAGTGTCAGGAGGGAATCTCTTTTTTATTCTCACCTTGCTCACCAAACACCATGATTTTATTTCGCCCATTAGCCTTTGCTGAATATAATGCTTCGTCTGCCTGTTCTAATACTAGTTCAGCTGTTTGACCTGGTTGAAATTTGGCTATGCCAAAGCTTGCAGTAAGTTTTCCTACGACCTTAAATTGATGTTGGCTGACTAAGAGTTTTAAATTTTCGGCTAACTTTAATGCTTTTTCAATCGTCCCTTTTTTTGTGATTACAATGAATTCTTCTCCACCCCACCGTGCAAAAAAATCGCTTTTGTTTAAACCGCTACTTATAACTCGAGTTATTTCTACTAAAACGGAATCACCTACACTATGTCCATATTGGTCATTAACTTTTTTAAAAAAATCAATATCAAAAAAAAGAATAGAATAAGCCTTACCTTCCTCATCAAGCTTTTCAAACATATGATGCACTGCACGACGGTTATCAATCCCAGTCAACATATCTTTAAAAGCCATTTTTTCAAGCATACCCGTTCTAGCAGAAGCTTCAAAAAGATTGCGGCCAAAGAATAGAAAGATAATATATACGAACATAGCTAACTGGTAATTTACAAGTGAGCCAATCATTAAACTTGGGATTTCTGTACTATGTAAGAAAAGTATGCCTGATGTTATAGCCCATAAAACAGAAGCAAGGATTATACCCAGGTTTCCAACAAATGTGATAAAAATGTATATATACAGAAGTGGCGTCCATATTGCAGAATCAATAATTGAATAGTGATGATTCTGAATGATGTCAATATTAATTGTCCAATAGGAAAGAAAGAGATGAAAGAAGGAAACTAAGCAAAAGATAGTCAATTCAATAAGACGAAAATATAGATTTTTATAGATTAAAAAGAAAGAACTGGAAAAAAGAAGCAAATAAGTGACAATCGCGAATTTTTCAAAAAAATTAAAAGAATTCCAGCTAAATAAACTCATACAAAGAGTAAATAAAATAATCGGTATGACATATAAATATAACTTGCGTTTTAGTCTTTTAAATGTTGATAGATCGCTAGACAATATTGTCATCTCCTAAAAAAAGAACTAATCCACCGATTAGTTCTTTTTTATATTAAATCGGTAACTGGCAAGCATATTCCTCAGAACTTAGCCCCTGTAGCTTTGCGTCTCTACCTTTCAGTAGATTTGCCCTTAACTATTTAGTTGGAGTTGAGAAATACAGGAATATAATCCCTGATACTTTTTACCTATAAACCTATTCTATACTAAAATGGATAATTCTACAAGTAATAAACTCTCTTATTTTGTAATTATTATAAAAAGGAAATCTTATGAAGATTTCTGTTTCCTTCTATTCTTTTATTAACTCCTTTGAACTTCGAACCGTATCGATTGGACGAACAAGCTTTTCAATTTGTTCCCGTTTTGGCTCTAGAAATGGAGGTAATGATAGCTTTTCTCCTAATGTTTCATAAGGTTCATCTCCCATAAAGCCTGGTCCATCTGTCGCAAATTCAAATAGTATATGTGGAGCAACTCTTGCATATAAAGACTCGAAGAAGTGACGATTCACATAGCCTGAAATTGGGAATCCAATGCTTTGCATATGATTTATCCACTCTTCTAACACTGCGCGATCTTCAACACGGAATGCAACATGATGTACAGTGCCATAGCCTTGGATGCCTTGAGGAAGCATGACATTATGCTCCAAAATGACCTGTGCTCCATTCCCTCCTTCACCAACTTCAAAGAGGTGAAATGCTCCTTCCTGTGCCACTTCCTTAAACCCAAGTGCCTTTTCTAGCACATCTTTCATTTGTTCAACATTATTTACTACGATAAAAATGGGTCCTAGTCCTGTAATCGCATAATCTAATGGAATCGGCCCCTTTTGCCATGGTGTACCAGCGGCAACTCCTTTATTTTGTTCATCTGATATTAATTGATATTGTTGATCATCAAAGTCTACGAATGATAATGTTTTTTTACCAAACTGTTCTTTAATTCCTGTATGCTTAACTTCCAGGCGATCAAAACGTTTTACCCAATAATCTAATGCAGCATCTGTTGGAACTCGAAAGGATGTTTTAGAAATTTCATTTGTACCGTGTACTCCTTTTGGGATTCCTGGGAAGTCAAAGAACGTCATGTCAGTCCCCGCATTTCCTACATCATCAGCAAAAAATAAATGATACGTCTGAATATCATCTTGATTGACCGTTTTCTTAACTAAACGCATTCCTAACACATATGTGAAAAATTCATAATTTTTTTCTGCACTGCTTGTTATAGCTGTTACATGATGAATACCTTTTAATTGATTCATTGTAATCCTCCATTAATTTGTTATGTTTATATTTTAACTACTAGTTATTATTAACATCCTTCTTAAAATACTTTTAAATAAAACATCTTGAATTAAAGATAATATACCATAGATTGTCCTTTCTTTCAAATACGAAAAAAAAGACAGGGTTTCCCCTGTCTCCAACTGAAATTAATCGTGGAAGTTCGTTCCGTCTGTTGTTTCTCCGATGATACCTGCGCGAATGACAAAGTCACCAAAGTGCTCATTATCTTCACGTTCCTTCGCATAGCGAGGGATAATCGTACTAAGTTCTTTTAGTATTTCTTTTTCACCGATGTTTTCACGGTACATTTTGCTTAAACGGCTTCCATCATGTGCTGCGCCAAGATACATATTGTATTTACCAGGTGCTTTACCGATGAATCCAATTTCACCTAAGGCATGGCGGGCACATCCGTTAGGACAGCCTGTCATACGAATTGTAATTTCTTTATCACTAAGACCATTTTGATCAACAATTTCATCAATTTTATCAATTAATTTTGGTAAGTAGCGCTCTGCTTCAGCCATTGCTAAACCACATGTTGGTAGTGCAACACATGCTAATGCACTACGACGTAATGCAGAGTAATGCTTACCATCTGTTAAGCCGTATTTTTCAATAAGCTCATTGATTTTTTTCTTTTTCTGACTTGATACATTTCCAATGATCAGGTTTTGGTTTGCTGTTAAACGGAAGTCACCAGTGTGAATTTTCGCAATTTCTCTAATACCCGTCATAAGCTTGTAATCGTCATAGTCAGTTACACGTCCACCTTCGATAAAGAGTGTGAAGTTCCATTTTCCTTTCACACCTTTTTCCCAACCATAGCGATCTCCGTTATGATCAAAAGTGAATGGCTTCGCTTCCTCTAAACTCCAGCCAAGACGATTTTCTAATTCTTCTTTTACATTTTCAAGCCCTAGGCGGTCAACTGTATATTTGAAACGTGCATTTTTACGTACAGAACGGTTTCCATAATCACGTTGAATTGTAATAATTTTTTCGGCAACATCATAGGCTTGTTCAGGTTTAATGAAACCAATGACCTTCGCAAGCTGTGGATATGTTTCTTTATCACCATGACTCATTCCCATACCACCGCCAATTGCTACGTTAAAACCAACAAGCTTGTCGTTTTCAACAATGGCAATATAGCCTAAGTCTTGAGAAAAGATATCAACATCATTTGATGGTGGAACCGCGATACCGATTTTAAATTTACGTGGTAGATAAAGCGGGCCGTACATCGGTTCAGCTTCATCAGTATCTGGTGTACCAGCTACTCTCTCTTCATCTAACCAAATCTCATGATAAGCTCTTGTACGTGGTAATAAATCATCACTTAATTTTTTCGACCATTCGTACACTTCTTGATGAACGTTTGATTGATATGGATTTGCCACACACATTACGTTACGGTTAACGTCCCCACATGCAGCGATAGTATCTAACAATGAAGCATGAATACCTTGAATCGTTTTCTTCATATTCCATTTTAAAATTCCATGCATTTGGAACGTCATACGAGTTGTTAGCTTTAACGTGCCGTTTCCGTATTTTTGGGCAAGGTCGTCCATGACAAGCCATTGATTAGGTGTAGCTACACCACCAGGTAAACGAACACGTAGCATGAATTGATAAGCTGGCTCTAATTTTTGCTTTTGACGCTCATTTCGAAGATCACGGTCATCTTGCAAATAGCTGCCGTGATGCTTCATCAAACGGTTATCATCATCTGAAATACCAGAACTTAATGGCTCAAGCATAGATTCTTTAAGTGTTCCGCGCAAAAAGTCACTTCGTTCTTTAATACCCTCAACATCACTTGGTGGGCCTTCTGGTGCTTTTAATATTTTGTTCGCCATGTTGTTTATCTCCTTTCAATCAAAAAATCAATATACGTCGCGTTGATAGCGTTTATTTTGTTTCATATCTGCAAGGTAGGCTTCTGCTTTTTCACGGCTTAGCCCGCCTTCTTTTTCAATAATGTCGATCAGTGTGCTATTTACATCCTTCGCCATATGGTTTTTATCACCGCAAACGTACACAACAGCTCCTTCTTCAAGCCATTGGAACAACTCTTTGCTGTGCTCTAGCATACGATTTTGAACATAAACTTTTTCTTCTTGGTCACGTGAGAAAGCAACATCCATTCTCGTTAACACACCGTCTTTAATCCACTTTTGCCATTCTGTTTGATAAAGGAAGTCTGTAACAAAATGTTGATCCCCGAAGAACATCCATGATTTACCTTCTGCACCGATTTCTTCACGCTCTTGCATAAATGCACGGAACGGTGCTACACCTGTTCCAGGTCCAACCATAATAATTGGTGTATCAGAATTTTGTGGTAATCTAAAGTTTTGATTTTTTTGGATATACACTGGTAACGTATCACCAGGTTGCAGACGTTCTGCTACTTGCGTTGACGCCACACCTTTGCGCTTGCGACCATGTGTCTCATAACGGACAGCCCCAATTGTTAAGTGAACTTCATCAGGATTTGCTGCTAAACTACTTGCAATTGAATACAGACGAACTGGCATTTTGCGTAGAATTCCAGCAAATTCCTGTGCAGAAACTTCCCAAGGACCAAAGTCACGAATTAAATCTAGCAGGTCACGACCGTCAATATATGCTTTTATAGAATCCCTGTTTGATACAAGTGACTGTAAATCTTTATTAGAATTAAGCTGTGCTGCTTTTTCAACAACAGGTTTAGTTAACGTAGCAATTTCAACTTTTGAACTTAATGCCTCTTTTAATGTTACTTCTTCGTTATTCACTGTTACTTTTTCGTTCGCATCCCATTTTACTGCTTCAAGAATTAGGTCAACAAGTTCAGGGTCATTTTCCGGGTAAACACCAAGAGCATCACCTGGCTCAAATGTAAGTCCAGATCCTTCTAATGATAACTCAAGATGACGCGTTTCTTTGTTAGAGCCGCGACCATTTAAGTTTAGGTTCTCAAGCACCTCCGCTTTAAATGGGTTGGTTCTTGAGTAAACTGATTCTACAGCTTGTGGAGCTTGAGCAGCCGCTTCTTGAGCTTGAACAGGTTCTGCTCCAGCAGCCTGTGCTTCATCAAGTCCAGCTAAAACTCCTGCAATCCACTCACCTGCAGGCTCATCAAAGTCTAAATCACAGTCGATACGTGGATAAAGACGAGTTCCACCAAGATCTTCTAAACGTTGATCAAATTCTTTTCCTGTATGACAGAAAAACTCATAAGAGCTATCACCAAGCGAAAGAACTGAATAGCGAAGTTCATCAAGCTTTGGAGCTCGTTTACCATGAAGAAATTCATGGAAAGAAATCGCATTATCCGGTGGATCCCCTTCGCCATGTGTACTCACAACGATAAGAAGATTCTCCACTTTCTTTAAGCTGTTTGGTTTAAAATCACTCATTGAAGAAACCGTTACTTTATAACCACGACTCTCAAGTTCTTTTCCTGCTTTGTTTGCAAGACCCTGGGCATTACCAGTTTGAGAACCAAATAGAATCGTAACATCTTTAGATACTGGCTTAACATTTACTGGAGCAACAGCTTCTACTACCGGCGCTTCGGGAGCAGCCGTAACATTAGCAGATCCAGCTTGAGAAGCAGCTAAATACCCGCTCAACCAGACTTTTTGAGATTCCGTCAAGGTTGGCAGTAGACGATTAAGGAGCTCTACTTGCTCCTGATTAAACGGACTGTTCATTACCTGAAGTTGCAACAAAATCCACACCTCACAAAATTTACTTGTACAAATTATTCATAATTACTAGTTTCCATTATTTCTCGTTCACTGACAAGTGAAAAATATAATTCATTTTACCACAACTCATTATTCCTATCAATAAAGTTGGAATTTAATTGTGTGAAGAATTAAAAAGTTTTTGACAAGTTTGTGAGGATTGATGTTGTTTACTAAGTCTTGTTCGTACCTTTATCCTTTTTAATTTTAATACAGTTAAAAGGAGAACTTAGTTCGTTCCATTGCACTCCACTATCGTTTTATAATAGATTCAAAAGTAATAATTTTTACTAAAACGCTTTTAAATATATAAAGCAAGGGGTAAAACCAAGGAGGACACACTATGGACCAATTAAAATGGCTCGATGCTACTGAACAGGCTCATCTTATTAGAACCAAACAAATTACAACTGCAGAGTTACTTTCCCATACAATTGACTTAATAGAAGAAAAAAACCAAAAATTAAATACAGTTACTCATAAGTTGTATGGTGAGATTTCACCATCAATCCAATCCGGCCCATTTTCAGGTGTTCCTTTCCTCATGAAGGATTTAGAATTCTTTGCAAACACCCCCTACACAGCAGGATCTACATATCTTAAAGACTTTATAGCCCCAGCTGATAGTGAATACTCATCAAGAATCCGTCACCAAACGGGGCTCATCACAATCGGGAAAACAAATACTTGTGAGTTTGGACTAGTACCGACTACTGAGCCAACACAGTATGGCCCGACGAGAAATCCATGGAATCTAGCCTACACAGCTGGAGGCTCAAGCGGAGGAGCTGCGGCTGCCGTTGCAGCTGGAATTGTTTCGATGGCACATGCTTCGGACGGGGGAGGTTCGATTAGAATTCCTGCATCTTGTTGCGGGGTTTTTGGTCTAAAAGTAAGTAGAGGTAGAAATCCCAAAAACCCTGACCCTGTTGGACTCGGAGTTAATCATGTGATGACGCGAACCGTGAGAGATAGTGCGGGACTTCTTGATGCTACATATGGAAATAATCCTGGTGATCCATTCTATTTATCACAACCAAGTAAATCATTTGTTGCTCAAACAACGAAAAAACCTAGAAAATTAAAAATAGCAGTTCTAAAAACTGGCTTCAACGGTAAAAAGATTCATCTTGATTGTGAAGATGCTGTTTTAGATGCAGCAAATCTCTGTCAATCCCTTGGCCATAATCTTGAGGAGGCATCTCCTACTATTAACGTTGAACAATACAATCGAGCATTCCAAGTACTTTGGCAATCATCATTTGCACAAGGAATACATTCTTTAACAAAATTAACCGGTAGAGCACCCAAACAAGAAGAACTAGAACCATATACTTGGGAAGTATTTCATCATGGAGATTCTTATAAAGCAACCGATTACCTATCTGCTCTAAGCTATATGCAGCAAGTATCAAAAGAAGTTGCACATTTTTTCAACAACTTTGATCTCCTGTTAACTCCAACTCTAAGTGAGCCACCTCTAAGAATAGGTGAATTAACTTATAAAGGAAATTTAAATGAGTACGTTAACAGACTAAACGAATGGGTACCCTACACTCCACTTGCGAATACAACAGGCTGCCCGGCAATGTCTGTTCCATTGTTTTGGAATAAAGAAAACTTACCAATTGGGGTCCATTTTATGGCACCGCTTGGAGATGAAGCTACTCTCTTTCAGCTTGCAGGACAGCTTGAGCAAGCAAGGCCTTGGAAAGATAAAAAGCCTACTACTATATAAGTTTAGTACAACCACACCAAGAAAAACACGGACGTTAGCTTTTTTAGCTCAACGTCTGTGTTTTCAAAAATGCTTTTCAACCTACTATTTCTCTACTCAAACCAAGGAACTTGAATTAAACTTCTGCCAATCCACTCACGTAATATTTCATTAGTAGGACCCATTACCGCCCCTGCACGTCCATCCCGTAAATACTTCTCGACTTGGCCAGTAAGATAACCCCTTCCACCTGAAACCTGTAACGCTTGATTTGTCACTTGAATGACCATATCGGCTGCATGTGTTTTAATTTGCCAGATTGGAAAGAGTTGCTCTGAAATTGGTTCCCCCTTCTTTATCATCTCGTCTAAACCTTGAGCTGTCCGATAAACCATACTTCGAGAACTATCAATTAATATTTGCGCTTTTGCCAGCTCATGTCGAATAACCTGATAGCTTGCAACTGATTTTCCTGTATCTGCATGAACCTTCTTTTTAGCTCCTTCAATTGCAGCATTTAGAGCACCTTGTGCAACACCTGTCCAAACAGCAGCTGTCCCTACTAAAAATAATGGATCAACTGTATTTTCGTTATAATAATTCATACCACCTTCTGTGCCGATTCGATTGTTCTTTGGTACAAACACATCTTTAAATTTCATTGGTCCGCTGGAGTTTCCACGCAATCCCATTGCATTAAATGGAAAACATTCAATACCTTCTTGATCGTTTGTTACTAATAAAAACATGAGCTGATCATCTAACGTACTTTCTGGGGAATTCGTACAAACGATGTACCAATCAGCTTCCCCTGCACTTGTAACAAATGACTTGTGTGCATTTAATAAATAGCCATCTCCTTGTCTTGGAGCTGAACTAACAACACTCCAAAAGTGACTTCCTGTTGCTGGTTCACTAAATGCAAGTCCACCAATATCACCATTAATGACACCTGGAATAAAACGTTTGCGTTGTTCAGGGGTACCTGCTTCATAGAGAGTTTGTGTTGCAGCAGTATGCATAACCCAACACATTGCGGAGGAGGTGCAGTATTGGGCAAATGTTTCAGCTAAAACAGCAAATCCTGTAAAACCTGCTTCAAGCCCCCCTTCACTAGCTGGTACTGTTACTGCTCCAAACCCAGCCTTTGCAATCTTCTGCAAACTTTCCCGAGGATACAAACTTTGTTGGTCACTAATAATAGCTCGATCAAGCAATTCACTTTTCCCTACTATATGTGCTTTCTCCTGAAGATCTTCATATCCTGATGGACAACTCCACCATTTAGGTATTTGCATAAGTCCTTCTTCTAGCAAACTGTTTATTCCTATCAAATGTCATCACTCCTTTATTTAATAATACACTTGATATTTCACTTCCTAATCTTCACATAAAAATAGTAATGTCCCAATCTAGTTTTCCCAGACTTTAGGAAAATATTGATTTCAGCGGTAGAAAAGATAACAATTTCCAAAAAAAGTTTTTTTATTGTCACTATTATTAACATGAATCTATTAAATTCTTCGTGATCATGCAAAAATAAAATCACTCTAGTAATGTATGGAGTCCTAGTTAAACATAGCCTTCGGAAAATTAAAGAAAGAAACGAGGTGAATTAATAGTGGAAATTCCTTCAGATCTTGAAGAAAAAAAGATTATGACAATGGGTATCGTAAAAGAAATGACAGGCTTATCTGAAAGACAAATCCGCTATTACGAAGAAAAGAAGTTAATTTTTCCTGACAGATCTCCTTCTGGTACACGTAAATACTCTTTCCTTGATATTAGGTCTTTAATAGAAATCTCGGAGAAAATAAGAATGGGACTTCA
Source organism: Bacillus sp. AFS040349 (assembly GCF_002577655.1). Lineage (NCBI taxonomy): Bacteria > Bacillati > Bacillota > Bacilli > Caryophanales > Bacillaceae > Bacillus > Bacillus sp. AFS040349. Next base: position 25,140 of record NZ_NUMC01000173.1, read on the forward strand.
TACTGATGAAATTCGGGAACAATTAGCTACTCATAGAATTGAAACGAAAGAGAAAAAACGTTTAAAAGGACAGTTAAATGACTACTATTTACACAACTAGCCGTTTTACATTTTTAAATAAGCAGGGACAGTCCCTTATCTACAAGTCTTTTATTCTTGAAGATCATGGGACTGTCCCTTCTTTAATTAATCTTGGAATACTTATTAATTTAAGCGTGAGATCGAACGGTATTATAGGGATGAATTAAATTTTTAAAGTATCCCACCCTAATAATTGTTCAGCTTGTGCTATCATTTTTTCTGATATTAAAAGACGAATTCTAGAAGAAGAAATAACTTCACCTGAACTGCACCGCATTGGTTCTAGAACACGTACATTAAAACGTTCCTTCAACGTGTTGATGTTACCCTCTCGATTTTTACCAAAATGAAAATCCTGACCTTCCCAAATTTCCAAAGGATTTAAACCACCTATTTCATCTAAAAATGAACCTACTTCTGTTCCAACATAGTTTTTGTCAAAGGAAGCAACAACAACATGATCAACTCCTAATAATCTAAGTTTTTCAAGTTTCTCATTAAGTGTGGTTAACTGAATTGTATTTCTAAAGAAAACTCTAGGAGGGGGATCAAATGTATAAACAACTAATGGTACACCAAACTCTAAGGCCCGCTTCTTTGCCCGCGATATCAAAGTTTGATGACCTCTATGAACGCCATCAAGAGCTCCTATTGTCAAAATCGATAACGGAAGCTTCAACGTTTTTTCTTCGTGTACAATCATGTTCCACACCTCATATCATAGTTAATAGATAAAGTGTTACATGCAAACAAGTTGATTGATAGACTGATTGAAACGATTTAGTATTTCTTGCTCAACTTCTGCTTTCCCTTCTTCATTGAAAAAAACCTGTGTATCTTTAACATAAATTCCTTTTTCAATATGTGTTGCACCAAGGACTGAGAGTACAGGCTTCAGAGAATATTCAATCATTAAGAGATGGGCTTTTGATCCCCCTATTGCAACTGGTAATATTTTTTTATTCTCTAAAGCTTTTTGAGGTAATAAATCAAGGTAAGACTTTAAAAGACCACTGAAAGAAGCTTGATATACAGGTGTAGCAATTATAACCGTGTCAGCCTGTTCTACTAAGGAATTAGCATTTTTGATCGGGTCACTATTGAAGTTAGCATGTAATAAGTCTTCTGCTGGTAATTGGCAAACTCGAATATAATCAACGCTGATCATTCGCTTATTCAACGTCATCACCAAACTATCTAATAATCCATTCAACCTTGAATAAACAGAAGGGCTACCAGAGATCATGACTACCTTTTCCACTCCATCACTCTCTTTCATAAAAATATGAATACATCTAATTTGATATTATCCTGACACACAAATCACAAAAACTAAACTCCTTTTTCCTAAATAGTAGGATAATTCTATTTTGTATGTTATAAAAACTACCATCCTTTTCAAAATCTAACGTGCATCTTATTCAGCTCAGCATTAACAAATACGTATTTCTGTTACTACATAACAAACATAACCTCCTAACCCATCTCAAAGTTGTTAGATTAAGTTACACGAAATTTACATTTATCCCAAAAAGCAGGAAAATGAAGTGGGTTTTTCACTTTTTTTATGTGAATATATGATTAATTCCAAAATAGGCGTTTGCTAGAAGAACACCCTTAGACATAATCTCTTCATTCAGGCATTTTGGAAAATACTATATTGAGGTGAATTGAAAATGAGTGAAAAAGTGTTAACGAAATCAGAATTCAACTACTTAAGTCAAAAGCCAGGTGTTCAACTAATTAAAGCAGGAACTTATGAGAAAAAGGAGTTAAATGGTTTGCTTGGAATTCCTGCATTAAAAAGCCAAATCATTGATGTTCCAATTTGTTCAAAAGAAAATGCTCTGTCACTTGGTTATTTTTCAATGCAGCCTTCGGAAGATTTTGTATTTACCTACACCTATTTAGAAGTGAAAGTAATTGTAAAAGGAAAAATTGTTGTTCGTGATGATCAAGGTGAAAAATATGTAGCCGAAGCAGGGGATGTTCTACTATTCACACCAGACACAACCGTTATCTTTGATAAAGAAAGTGATGGAGAAGCAATTTATACAGGACATCGACTACCAGAACCTGACTTCATGTAAACCTTAATACAGCATTTTAATAGAGGTAAAATGTCACCTCTATTAAAATGCTACTTCTCTATCATATACACTCAAGTTTAGGAGGTTAATATAATATGATTGACAAGTCAAAAAAGAAAATAAACCATACATCATTAATTGACCGATTTCCATTTCCCTTTAAAACAGATTCATATCGATACTCAAACAACTCCCAACCGTTGGATCCTCCTTTTCTTCTTGAAATTACACCTGAATATCAAGAAGAAATTCAATGTAAAAGGGAAATCTTACAAAAGAAGCAAGAACAGGCATACCAATCCTTTTCTCATTCAATTGATGCACAATGGGAAATTTTAGAAATGATTATTAATGAAATGATTACATTATACCCTTCCTATTTCCATTTGATAAAACAAGAAAATCAGTGGACTTTCTTTAACTACCTTTTAAATGAGAAGGAAACATTTATTTTTGGTGATAGCACAAGTTTACCGTATGAACCATTGGATTTTATCGGGCGTCATATTCAAGAGGATTTGATCTATATCGCCCAAAGAGACGACGATTTGTATATGGATGCTGGTCAGCTATGTTTTCCTGCAAATTGGTCAATCGCATTTAATCTTGGAATGACTTATACCGAATTTCATTCTCCAGTTCCTCATTTCTCTAGTAGTGGTCTTGCAGAAAAAGTGCGAAACTTCTTATTAAGAATGGAAGCAGGTAAGCCTTGGACTCGTCTCAACTGGACTTTAACGGTAGAACATATTCTTGATACATTTCCTGAAACATTTGATGTGTGGGGAACAAAAAAAGAAAAAATCACCGCTGAAAACTTGGGTAAACTAGTTTATTTACGTGTTGAAGATCAAAGATTGTTTCGTCTCTCAAGAAGCAATGGCATTTTATTTAGTATACACACCCATTTAATATCATTGGATGAACTAAGCAAAAACGAGGAATGGAAAAAGCGTTTTTATCTCGTTATGACTGATTTACCCGATTACATGGCCCAATACAAAGGATTTATTTCTTATAAAGATAAGCTGATTCAGTATTTAGAAGAAACCTTGTCTGCTAAAGAGGGGATGAAAAATTGAGTACATTCTATTGTGAACTTAAAAATAAAAAGCAACTATTTGACAATATGTTTACAGCAGAAATAGAGCTTGCAGAAGACTTGCTCTATTCTTTTGGAATGGTAGAAATAACGGATCGAAAAAAAAATCAAACAGCCCCCTCGATCCCTACTTTTTATGTGCAAATTCCTACTAAGAATAACACTATATTATATCGACTGTTTTTTTCATCAAATACGCTTTTGCATAAGATCGAGTGTCAACTGCTTGATCAACCAGCATTCCAGCTACCATCATTCTCTAAAAAACTATTGGTGTTTCTTGACAAGACTTCACTTTTTGAAAGCTCAGGTTTAGCACTTCTCACCTATATCACGCTACATAAGCTCAATGCAGAAATTTTTGTAACCATGACTACTGAGGAACAAGAAAATTTATTTCATGAACTGCTAACACTTTTCCCAATTCCTATTCAATTCATCTCAAATTACTCATCTGAGGTAATTTCACCTTATTTAGAAGATCGTCTAGTTGGAACAAAGTTATTTATATCAGGTCCATGGACTATGATGACTAAAATAAAAAACACAGCCTACTTAGTAGGTTATTCAGACGAAGAAATTCAAACCAATATCCTAGGAAAAAAATCTGAAAAGTTGTTTTGTGTAAAATGTTATGGATTTAATAAGAAGCAAGATGATGAAGCAATTTGTCAACATTGCCTTACACTACTTGACGTTTCCAGTCATTACTCGAGAAGACTTGATGCTTATTTAGGTTATATAAAAGCTATTTAATCCATTTTATGAATAAAGAGAGGATAGAATATGAGCACAATTGATGTATTTGTAGATAAAATCAAACGGGAATCTTCAACAGTGAAAAGCTTTAGACTAGTAGCGGCTAACGGAAAGCCTTTGCCTAGATTTAGCGGAGGTTCTCACATCACCACCTATATTCAAACTGAACAAAATCTAATTGAGAGACACTATTCATTAACAACAGATCCTGATAGAACAGATTACTATCAAATTGCCATTAAACGTAGTGAACAATCAAAAGGTGGCTCTGCTTATTGGCATGATTCTATCAAAGTTGGAGATAAACTAGCTATAAGTTACCCGAAAAATCATTTTCCACTTAGCTTCCGTGCTAAGCATCATGTCCTATTTGCTGCTGGAATAGGAATTACGCCTTTTTTGGCTATGAGTGCGGATCTAAATAAGAAAGGATCATCCTTTGAACTACACTATGCAGCACCTTCAAAAGAATCGTGTGCATTTTACGACTTTCTTCAATCTACTTATCAAGATAAAATTCATTTTTATTTTTCAAATGAAAGAAAAAGAATGAGTACAAGCATAATGGAAAATCAACCAATTGGAACACATGTTTATTTTTGTGGATCTGAGCAGATGCTGAAAGAATATGCATGTGCAGCAAAGTCATTTGGATATCCAGAAAAAAATATTCATTACGAGCTCTTCACTCCTCCCGATTTTGGGCCAACACATTCATTTAAAGTGGAATTAAGGAAGAGTAAACAATTGCTAGAAGTATCCGCAGAAGACAGTCTGCTTGAAACCTTGTTACGCTTTAATATTCAAGCACCGTATTCTTGTAAAATTGGAGGCTGTGGAAGTTGTAGAGTCGATGTTCTTGATGGGAAAATCGATCATCGTGATTTTTTCCTGACTGATCATGAAAAGCAAGCAGGAGATTCTATCTTAACCTGTGTATCAAGAGGTCAGTCTAATTGTCTTGTTTTAGATCTATAAGTTAGGAGATGAGAACCATGCACACAACAACTTCTATAAAAACTGCAGATTTTGATATTGTTATTAATAATAGAAGGTCATCCATCGATGAATTATTCCTAGACTTTACTGACCAAGATCGCATCGGTATTATCGTTCGTCATCCTGCAGGGAGTGCTGGGGCAAGCGCTCTTCTTATGGCCTCAATTACAAGATTCTATGATTTTCATCGTCATCAATTAGGTAATGAACCTGGTAAACTTAGAATTTACCCTGAATATTTTATCTTTCATATTGAAAAACAACAAATGGATCATTATTGGATGGATGTTTGGACACCAAACAAAGAAGTCATTGTAGAGGATGACGCAGAGCAAATATTAGAGGCTATTAATGATCGGGGAATTACTCGTTTACTAGTTGAAGAATGTCCTCTTACTTCTTCTCCTACATTCTTACCTGAAACTCTTAGTAGTGCAAAGAGCCGTTTAAAAAGTGCACTTGTTTATTCTCACACCGGGAGAGTGGACCATGCTGATGTAAGTATTACAAGCTGTACTATGGCAGAACGTTATGTACAATCCTCGTTTAAAAGATCAAAAAACCTATTAGGAGCAACATACAATAATCTTGAGGAACAACGGAAAGCTTTAATTGAAAACAATCGTATAGTAGAAACATATCGAAGAATTGATGTAGAGCAGGCACTATACATGCTAACACCCAACATAAATGCTGGATCTACTACTCGCCATTATCTTTCTCTTGCTTAATTTTTTATTGCTAACAAAAAAGGCAGTTCCTTATTTAGAACTGCCTTTTTAACTATTTAAGAAGAAATCGTATTAGGTGCTGAACCTGATATAGGTTGTTCTTTCGTCTCAGTAGTATAAGCTGGTTCTTCGTGGAAGCTTAAATCCAGTCCCATTAGTTCCTCCTCCTTGCTCACACGCGTATTGTCAAAACTTCT
>NZ_NUMC01000174.1:0-423 GCF_002577655.1 Bacillus sp. AFS040349
TATTTGGAAGGTTTTGTTTTATTTTGATAAATATAGTCTCTAAGCTAATTCTTGGAAAGTAGTTTTGTTCTTTAAAAGTGCGTAAATCAAGTGTAAAAGCTTATTAACACAAGCGATAATTGCTACTCTATAGGGTTTACCTTCATTGCGTTTTTTATCGTAAAACTCTCTTAATTTTCTATTCCTAGGAATAACAGTGTCACTCGTCTTTTGCTTTCGGGCATCTCGAATTCCACAGTATACAGCCATAAATAATGCTTGCCTTAGCCTTCTGGATCCTCTTTTCGTTATCCGATTTTGGGTTGCCGTAAATCGTCCAGAAGAGTAAACGCTTGGATCTACTCCTGCAAAGGCAACTAATTTTTTAGGGTGATTAAACCGATCTATTTCTCCAATTTCGGATATGATTGTTGCCGCAATCTT
>NZ_NUMC01000175.1:0-233 GCF_002577655.1 Bacillus sp. AFS040349
AGTTCCGCCACCCCGGCACTTACTATTGGAGCGGAAGACGGGATTCGAACCCGCGACCCCCACCTTGGCAAGGTGGTGTTCTACCACTGAACTACTTCCGCATATATTGTTAGTTCTTTTCGCTAACGCGAAAAAACTTTGGTGCGGGTGAAGGGACTTGAACCCCCACGTCATAAAGACACTAGATCCTAAGTCTAGCGCGTCTGCCAATTCCGCCACACCCGCAAGGTGTG
>NZ_NUMC01000176.1:0-1434 GCF_002577655.1 Bacillus sp. AFS040349
TGAACTGAACCCAAAAAGTTAGACATAGAAGCTTAGGCTGCTACTTGGGCATGAATTCGGTACTGTACCGGACTCATGCCTTTTAATTTTGCCTTAATCCGTTTGTGGTTATAGTAATATATATAATTCTCTAATTCTAGTTTGAAATGCTCCATACTCTCAAATTCTTTTAAGTACAGTAATTCAGACTTTAATAAGCCAAAGAAATTCTCCATGACTGCGTTATCTAGGCAATTCCCTTTTCGGGACATACTCTGTATGATTCCTTTTTCTTTTAAGGCGTGTTGATAATGCTTCATGCGATAATGCCAGCCTTGGTCGGAATGCAAAATAGGAGTGTCTCCCTCATTTAGTCGGCTAAAAGCTTTATCCAACATCTCTGATACCAGGCGATAAACAGGACGTTTTTCTATGTTATAAGCGATGATTTCCCCGTTGTATAAATCTAAAATGGGGGATAAATATAACTTCTCTCCATGAAGGTGGAATTCTGTCACATCTGTTACCAACTTCTCATTTGGCTTTGATGCTTTAAAATCACGTTCTAAAATATTAGGAGCTACTTTCCCAATATTTCCGCGGTAAGATTGATATTTTTTCATACGCACGAGACATTTTAATCCCATTTTATTCATCAATCGTCTCACTGTCTTATGATTTATTTTTAATCCCCGATTACGTAATTCCAATGTAATGCGGCGGTATCCATATCGTCCTTGATGTTCATCAAAAATCCCCTGAATCAACTCTTTAGTTTCCTTATACTTATCTGGACGATCCATTTGTTTTACCCAATAGTAATACGTACTACGCGCAATTCCAGCGACCTTTACTAGATCAATTACTTTAAATTCATGCCTTAATTCATATATTATTTGCGCTTTGTTTTCTTCTGTAATTTTTCCTTTTCTTGAATTAAGGCTTGTAACTTTTTTAAATATGCATTTTCCATACGTAAACGCTCATTTTCAGCTCGTAACGCTTCAGACTCTTCGACTGACTTAGGTTTCTTTGTTTCTTTTTTCATGGATGGACGCCCCTTTTGTGTTGGTTTTAGGGCATCTATTCCAAGTGATTCGAAACTTTTTAGCCAATTTTGAATGGTACTATGTGTTGCGATGTTAAAAATTGCAGCCGTTTCCCTTATAGACGTCCCTGTCTCTTTTATATAATTTAGTACGTCTAGTTTAAACTCTGTTGTGTAGGATGTATAGGGTTTTTTAAAGGCACTTTCACCATGATATTCATATTGTTTAATCCAATTTAATAAGACAGTATGATCTACTCCTATGGATTTCGCAATTGTTTTTACCCCCTCGAATCCTTGTTGATAACGTATAATTGCTTCTATTTTTTCCTCTATATTAAATTTAGACATATAAAAACTGCACCTCCAATTGTTAGATGTGTGTCTAACAATTGGGGTGCAGTTCA
>NZ_NUMC01000177.1:0-1303 GCF_002577655.1 Bacillus sp. AFS040349
GTCTTTTTCTGTGAAAATAAATTAAAGGTTTAAACTTGATCGCATTTGATTAAGCTATAGATAACTAAATTTGGCAATAGGAAAGCAGAGCTACCGTACTTTACGGTTTCTCGTTTAACTTTTCTATTTTTTGTCTATAATGCTAATTTGAAGTTAACTCGTGGTAGGGTTCTTTGTTCTGAAGCATATGATAGACAATCGTAAGCATTCGGTGTCCTATGGCAACGAGTGCTTTNNGAAACAGCCCATGCAGCTTCACACAATGCAGATTTAATATGTGGATTTCCTCTAACTGTTCGTGTACTTTTTCTTTTTCCTGCACTTTCATGATTTCCAGGTGATAATCCTGCCCATGAAGCGAGATGTTTAGAAGTTGGAAACTGTCCCATATCTACACCAATTTCTGCAAGGATGACTGCAGCTGTATCTTTTTTAATACCCGGCATTGTGATTAAAAGTTGAACTTCTTCCTGATAGTCTAGTAAGATTTCATCGATCCTTTTCTCAATATCGGATATTAACGTTTCTAGATAAGTAATATGCATCCAGGATTGTTGGATTAGAAAAAGTTGATGATCATTTAATGTACCGAATAAAGAATCAGTAATCAATTGTTTTTTATGAGCCATTTTTCCATGTATCTTTTTCTCAACTTCTTCCTGATCAATAAAACCTTCAGATATTAATTGTTCCAAGAGTTTCCTTCCTGAAACACCAAAAACATCTGAAATAACAGTACTTAATTTTATGTTTGAAGTCTCTAACACTTTTTGAATTCGGTTCTTCTCAGATGTCATATGCCCAATCCATTTCTTTCTAAGTCGAGTCAAATCTCGTAAATTTCGAAAGTCTTCTGGAGGGACAAAGCTTTTCTCTATTAGTCCATGTCTTAATAATTTAGCTATCCATTCTGCGTCCGAAACATCTGTCTTCCTACCGGGAACGTTTTTAATCCTTTGTGCATTAGCCAAAGTAATATCAAAAAAATCTTCTAAGATGTTGTAAACTGGTTTCCAATAAACTCCCGTACTCTCCATCGCAATGTGAGTGACTTCTTTTTCTTCTAACCATTTAAGCAGACGAAATAAATCCTTCGTTAATGTTGGGAAAGTTTCAATTACTCTTTCCAATTCAGCTTCTGAATCACCTAGTAATACACAAGCCACAATGGTTTCTGAGTGAACATCCAAACCAGCACAACGTTTGTGTAAAGTTTCCACCTTATTCACCTTCATAAAATTATTCCACAGACAGTGGAATGAATTTGAAATTAAACATTTTTCTGTTCGTAGTCATCCTAGAC
>NZ_NUMC01000178.1:0-1046 GCF_002577655.1 Bacillus sp. AFS040349
TAAATCTTTTGACACTACCCCATCCCATTATACAAGAGTGGTCAAGGGGTTTCAATTTAAGGATTATTCCAGAAGTAAATAGGCTTGATTACTAAGCACCGGATGTTGGTTCATGATCCATTTCTTCCTTTTTGTTATCAAGATCTGTTACATTCTTTTCTTTTTCGTCCTTTAACGTTTCTAGCTCCGTTATTAATTTCGCATTTTCTTTTTCAGCAACTTTCAATCTTCGGTGGATTGTTAAAATTCTAACAACTCCTGCAGATGCAATAATAAATCCTCCCATAAAAACTGAACCTAAAATAATTAGTACAAGGGGCCATTCTGCTTTTCCAAATAAATAATCAACCTCAACTGGCTCAACATTTATAACTGCAAAGATGGCAATAATGATGGCAAAAATAATGGCTAGAATTAAACTCCATTGACGTTTCATTTGTATTCCTCCCTTCTTCTAAGGTGAGTAAGGGTTAATATGTACCATTACATTTTGTACGTGTTCATGCTCACTCATTAGCTTTTCTTTTACAAGCTTCCCTATGTTATGACCTTCTTCAACCGTTATGTGAGGGTCAACGGAAACTTTAATATCTACGATAACATAATGTCCATGTTCTCTGGCATGCAACTCATCAATTTTTTTAACCTCACTTATTTTACTCACTGTATCCTTAAGATCAACAACATCTTCATCATGCAAAACATGATCAAGTGTTGTATGGATTGATTCAGCACCAAGCTTCCAGGCCATCTTTATAACCAATATAGCTACAAATAGTCCTGCAACAGGATCTGCATAAACAAGCCAGTCTATTCCCATCTTTTGACCAATTATCGCGGCACCAATACCAGCCAAAGCAGCTATGGAAGAATAAACATCTGAGCGATGCTCATAAGCATTTACAATGATAGCATCACTTTTTATTCTTTTACCCAATCTAAACTTATATCGAAACATCCATTCTTTAACGACGATTGACAATATGACTGCATATATTGCAAGTGGCTTCGGTGCTTCAATTTCCTCAAAAAACATTCATGATCTT
>NZ_NUMC01000179.1:0-1610 GCF_002577655.1 Bacillus sp. AFS040349
ACGTTGCCAGGCTTTGGATTGTTCCGCAGTAGCTCAGTGGTAGAGCTATCGGCTGTTAACCGATCGGTCGCAGGTTCGAGTCCTGCCTGCGGAGCCATTGCTTCCATAGCTCAGTTGGTAGAGCACTTCCATGGTAAGGAAGAGGTTCTGTCGTTCGAGTTAAACCTTGGAAGGACACGACTTTTGAGCTTTTCTGTAAAATGGTCAGTATAAAACCGTTACAGTTACATACTTAACCGCTTTATATTATAGTGACTTTACAAGCCACTTCTCTCTTGAGTGAAAACTTGAGAAGAGGAGTGGTTTTTTTATGTTAATCAGATTTGCCATGAAAGAATTTCTGTCAGAGAAAGAATATGAAAACCTGTCAAAGAACACCCTCAAAGCTTATCAAATGCTTTTTGATGACTTCCTCAGTTGGTGTGAGAGAGAAGACCTCTCAAGAATAACTGACGTTACCTCCAGAGCCTTAAAGAATTATCTTTCTCTTTGTAAGACTGAGAAAGGTAATAATCCAACGAGTTTGAACACCAAAAGACGACAATTCAGAGCCTTCTTCAATTTCCTCGTTCAAGAGGACATTATTCAAGAAAACCCAACGGACTCCATAAAACGTGTAAAAGAAGACATTCGCATAAAAACGTTTACTGATGATGAAGTAAAAGAAATTTTGTCTCACTTGAGACGGACAAAGAGACGAGAAGACACTTATTTTGCTGTCCGTAATTACACTATGTTTTTAACGTTAATTGGAACAGGATTAAGAGCAAGCGAGTTGACCTCATTAAAATGGTCAGCAGTTGACCTTCATAACCGCTCTATTAAGGTATTTGGAAAAATGAGAAGGGAAGAAAGCGTTCCTCTCTCAGAGCCACTTGTCAAAGAGCTGGCTTATTGGAAGGAATATTGCTTGAGTCAGTTTGGGGAGCTGTCTCCTCATGTTTTCCCTAATCAGAAAAACCAAGCTTTAACAGTCAATGCTCTCAAGTGCTGGTTCAAAAGGCTGGCTCAAGTTATGGACTTTGAGGAGACACGCTGTTCAGCTCACTCTTGCAGACATTATTTTGCAAAAACTTGGATTCAAAATGGAGGAGACATTTCAACGCTCTCCAAGGTGCTGAGACATACGAGCATAAAGACAACAGAGAAATACCTTCAATTCTGGGGCAACGAGGTTGCTGAGGATAACGACAAATTTAATCCATTAACCAAATTAACTTTTTAAGGAGTTGTTTTCAATGTTATTTTTCTGTTTATCAAAGGATTTGAACGAGCTGAGGAAGCAAAAGAAGGCTCTTGAGTATTTACTCTCCATTGACACTAATGAGAAGGACAGAGAGCTTCACAAGCAAGCTCTGGAAGCGATTGAGAAGGCACTAAAAGCAAATTAAGCACAAAAAGGAAAGGAGCTTCCCTCCTCAAGTTTGGCGACTGAAAGGGAAACTCCTCACACTACTGGAGGACTCTTTGACAAGTCCTCTCTTTGCTATTTTAGCATTGAGAAGGCTTCTGGAGCAACCTCCTTAATTTGGAGGATAAAAATGAAGGAATTGAGGAAGTATCAAACGTTTGCTTCTGTCGAGGAAATGGATGTAAATGTCAAGCTAACG
>NZ_NUMC01000017.1:0-69130 GCF_002577655.1 Bacillus sp. AFS040349
TTTTATAATGCCATAAACATCTCTCAAGTAGTCTTTTTAATAAATAAATATATACCTAGGGATACACATCACTCCTTTTTCATTATTCAATATAAAGGAAAGCTAATTAAAATTTATCACATTATAATATGAAGTTAATCTAAATATATAATTGATGAAAAAAAGAGCTACTGCATAATCTAGAGTAACTCTACTAATATATCTTAAATAACAGTAATATATGTACTCTATGATAATCATCTCATTTATTCTTTCTTCATCACTGCTAGTAAGAGTTGTAGCAGAGGTGATCTACTTGCTCTCTCCCAGCTGATATAGCATATGCATAAAAATCGATTCCAATCATTCTCTTCGATTCAATACCTTTTAATTCACCTCTATCTTCTATCACCTAATCTAATTAATAGACGATTACGTTCTTTTTATATCACTGCATTAGAATAATTTGTTCTACATAATTAATAAATTAATAACCAATCTACTTTACCTCTTATAATATCATTTAAAATCTCATCAATATTAAATATAACAAATTAAAATGAGAGGTACTGAATATATACAGTACCTCTCTTTTTATATAGAACGTGGGGAACAACACAATTCTAACGTTAAAATATATATAATTCTCCTAAAATAAATAATTAGGAAGAAATAATCCTAGTAATAAATTCATTTGAAATCAGGTTACTATTCTTTTGTCCTATAATGTAAATAAAATACGTTTGTTAATTAATGAGGAAATATAAAAAAAAGCTCTGTGGAGAATTCTCACAGAGCTTTTCCTAAGTTTTATTTTCTACAAAGAGAAGGGATTAGCCTTCTCTCCTCACAACTCTCATAGAGTAATGTCAATTAATTATTGAGCAGAAACATTGAAACTAGAAACTTTGTTATAACCACTGATATCAGTTAGATCAACTAGAGATCTGTCTGAGTTTGTTGCAACTGTTACACCACTTGCAGCTGTAGAAGCGTTAGAGAAGTTTAAGATTACAACGTTATCTGTAGCAGTATCGCCAGTGCTAGGAGCAGCAACAGTATATGCGATTTCAGTTGAACCTGTTTTGATTACAAAGTCATTTGTAAAGTTAGCAGTTGTACTACTTGTGTTAACAGCTTCAGAGAATGTTAATTTTAATCCAGTTGCTAAACCATTTGCATCTTTAACGTATTCTACTTTAGATACAGTTGGAGCAACATTGTCTTTAAGAGTAATAACTTGATCAATTGCTTTTACTTCAGTAGCAGAAGAAGATACAACGAAACCAGTTGAATATTCTTTTACTGCGTTAGCATTTAAAGTGATTTTTGCAGAAACATCATTTAAAGCAACAGAATATGAAGCAGGTAATTCGATTTTAACTTCATCTTTAGCAGATGTAGTGAAGTATGCAACAGATCCAGTTGGAAGTGCAGCTCCATTTAATGAGTAAGAAGATGTAGATGCAGCAGCATCATTAACTTTAGTTCCATAATCTACAGTAATTACATTTTTACCACTATCGTTAACTGCAGTAGTACCAAAGATAGCACCTGTTTTTAGAAGTGTAGAAGCAGTATTAGTAACTTCTGTAGTTAAAGTAGTAGCTTCGTTTACATTGTTACTGCTATCTTTAACTAAACCTTTATCAAGAACCAAGCTGTATGTTCCATTTGTAAGACCAGCAACATCTGTGATTGTGATTTCTAGGTTTTTACCTACAGCTGCAACAGATGCAGCTACTTTTACATTACCACTAACAACAGTTAGTTTAGAAGAATCAGCTACAGTTAATGTTTTGTCAAATGGTACAACAATTTTATCAGTAGCTTTATCATAAGTGATTAATTTTGATGATACTACTTTTGGAGCAGTTAAGTCTTTAGATAGAGTAACTGAACCAGTGTATTCATTACCAATTACAGTACCATTTTTGTAACCAGAAACAGCAACTGATAATGCAACTGAAGTTTCATTTGTACCGTATAAAGGGTTAGCAGAAGTAGCTTGTGTTGGAACTACAACTTTCACGTATTTAGAAGGAGTAGTACCAGCAGATGCAGTTGGGTTACCATCAGCATCAACATATGAAACTGTTAGATCAGCAGATGTGAATGTATAGTTTCCTTTTTTAACTGTGAAGTTAGCAGGAACAATTGTATCAACTGCTTTATTTAAAGTTAAGATAAATGCATTAGAATCTTCAGCTTTAATTGAAGAAACAGCAGGTGTAGACACATCAGCACTATAGTTTACAGAAGTTGTTGTAAGTGCTTCTTTGTTTGCTGAGAAATCTGCATAATTTAATAATTGAACTGTGTTAGCTCCAGATTTTAAAGTTGGTACTGTAAATGTATAAGTATAGTTACCAGCTTTAGTACTGTTAGCTCCTGGTACTAGTACAGAACCATTTACAGAAACACCACCTGAGTTAGTAGTCCAATCTACTTGCTCATCAAATGTTAATTCAACAGTAGTGCTATCTTTAGCAACAGCTGAAACTAATTTAGGAGCTGTAGTATCTTCAACTTTAACAGCTTTAGTTGTGAATTTAGGGAATTTATCATATCCACTAGTTAAGATTGCACCATCTGCGATTGCAACATCAACACCAGCAGCAGGAACTGCATTAGTTAATAATAAGATAGCTGATTTTCCGTCTTCAGCAAGTTTGAAGTCAACAACTGTATTAGCAGCAGCTGTACCAGTAGCTGTTACAGTGAAATCACCAACTGCCACACTGTTTGTTGAAACAGCTTTGTTGAATGTAACTTTTAATTCTTTAGCGTTAATCGCACTTACAGACTTAACTGCAGGAGCTAATTTCGCTTCATAGCTAGCATCTACAGCAGTTTCAGCTGTACGTAATTGAGTTTCGATAGATGGAAGATCTGGGTAAACATCAGTACGATTTGGGTATAATGCTCTTCCAGCTTCTTTGATTTCAACAGCGCGAACTTTAAGACGCTCTAATACTTTGAAGTTTTCTTCAGCAGTTGCAAGTTCACCAGCTGCAACTTGCTCAGCGATTTCGTTCATTAATTCATATTGAGATACTTCGTAGATTACTGCTTCGCGAGCGAATTTAGCATCTAGTAAGTAAGAAGATTGTAATGCTTCACGAACTTCTGATCCGTAGATTTTACCGATTACTCTTTCTGCTTTTCTGATAGTAGCAGATAAGTTGTTGTAAACTTCTACAGTTTCGTCAGTGATTTCACCAGCTTCAACGTGCTCTGCAAGAGCTGCAGTAGCTTCAGCTAAATCGTTTTGTACGAATTTAACACCGTCGATGTAGTAAGCAGCTTTTAAGCGGTTAGCATCAGCAGCTGCTACACGAGCTGATAATAGAGATTTTTGGCTACCAGTTAAAGTAGCAACTTAAGCTTTAGCGCTCTCGATTGATTTTTTCGCTTTGTTGTAAGCTGCAGAGAAATCAGCTGATACGTTAAGATCAGTGCTTCTGTAGAACTTTCCAAGAGCGATAGCATCTTTTTCTGCTTGTACTACTGCAGTCTCAACTGTTGAAGCTGAAGCAGCACTTGCTGGGTTTGCAGCGACTACTGCTGATGCAGCAACTGCAGCTGTTAAACCTAATTGTTTAGCAACTTTCTTTTTAGACATTGTGTGTGTTCCCCTTTCGAGTTTAAAAAAATTATTGTTTTTATTAATAGGAGATTATAGTTACATAGACTATATCCCTATCAATCTACAAACTATTTTAGCTATATTCTCCTGTACATTTAGAAATTATTTCATATTTTAATAGAAATTTCAACTATTTTAAGTATATTTTTTCTAATATATGAACTTATTTCTACCAGATGAATACATTACCAATAATATAACATATCTCGGTAAATTTCTAGTCCTTTCGACCATTTTTCTTTACCAATTACTTCTAATTTAATATCCCGTTAAAGTATTAAACTACGTTATATATGGTAGATTGCTATAATAGCTGTAGGTCTTTCCGAATATTATTTTATTCGAAAAGCATGTATAAAACAACCTTACACCAATATTATCGACATAAGGTTGTCATTATTTAGTATTTTCACGATAAATTTTTTATGGATTTTCTTCCAATTGAGTGATATTCTACCTTATACTTTTCTGCTTCTTCTAGAGCATAGCAATTACGCCCGTCAAAGATAACCGGCGTTTCTAACCAGTTCACATAATTGTCAAACTTAATGCTTTTAATTTCTTCCCACTCAGTCACGATAAAAACAACATCTGCCATCTTTACAGCTTCTTCTGCTGAATTTGTGTAGATTGTTTCTGCTGGTAGTAGTTTCTTCGCATTATCCATGGCGATTGGATCGTAGCCTACGACTTTAGCACCTTCCTGTACTAGTTCATGAGCTAAAGTGATTGAAGCTGCTTCACGCATATCATCTGTGTTTGGTTTGAACGCAAGACCTAGTAATGCGATTGTTTTGCCTTCCAGTGAACCAAAACGTTCCTTTGCTTTCTTAAGGAGTAAACGCTGTTGTTCGTTGTTTACCTGGATAACAGATTTTAATAAATTAAACTCATGCTCAACGAAGCTTGCGATTTGGACAAGCGCGTTTGTATCCTTCGGAAAACATGACCCTCCATAGCCTATTCCGGCCTGCAAGAATTTATTCCCAATTCGATCGTCCATTCCCATACCTTTTGCCACATCACTTACATTAGCGCCTAATTTTTCACAAAGGTTGGAGATTTCGTTAATAAAACTAATCTTAGTTGCTAAAAATGCATTTGATGCATACTTGATCATTTCAGCACTGCGGATATCTGTTTTATAGATTGGAATACCGAATGGCTTGTTAACTTCCTCTATGATGGCAGCTGCTTGCTCTGAGTCTGCACCAATGACAATTCGGTCACCATTGAACGTATCAGACACGGCAGAGCCTTCACGAAGGAATTCTGGGTTTGAGACTACTTCAACGTTTACGTCTTTAGCAAGGTACTCTAGGATGATACTCTTTACTCTTTCATTCGTTCCAACTGGCACTGTGCTCTTTGTGACAACGACAGCATCATTTTGTAGGTTCTGCGCAATGTCTTTTGCCACCTGCTCAATGAAGCGTAGATCTGCTGTACCGTCTTCGCGCTGAGGAGTACCAACGGCAATATAAACTACTTGTGCGTCGTTGAAAGCCTCTGCGTGCTTTGTTGTAAAGTTAAGGCGGCCCGCTTCGTAGTTTTTCACCATTAGCTCTTCTAAGCCTGGTTCAAAGATTGGCGAGATGCCTTGCTTCATTCGTTCTACTTTTGATTCGTCAATGTCCACACATGTGACGTTATGGCCGATATCGGATAGGCATACGCCGGTAACAAGCCCTACATAGCCTGTTCCTACTACCGCTATTTGCATATTAGTGACCTCCATTATCTTTGCTGACTACTTCTTTTAAGTACTCATACACCTGATCTTTTAAATCATCGCGTTGTAGAGCGAAGTCAACAGATGCTTTGATAAAGCCGAATTTATCTCCTACATCATAGCGAACACCTGTGAATGGATAAGCTACAACAGATTGAATGTCGTTTAAGATTTTTAATGCGTCTGTTAATTGGATTTCACCGCCAGCTCCTGCTGGTAGATCATCTAAAATATTAAAGATGTCTGGAGTTAAGATGTAACGACCCATGATGGCATAGTTTGATGGTGCATCTTGAGCAGCTGGCTTTTCTACTAATGAGTCAACTGTAATAACTCCTGGTTTTTGTTGATCCTGCTTAGGAGCAATAATTCCGTATTTAGATACATCCTGATCAGGTACAGGCTGAACGCCCACAACAGAGCACTCATATTTTTCATACATATCAATTAATTGCTTTGTACAAGGCACATCAGATTTTACGATATCATCGCCTAAAAGCACGGCAAAAGGCTCGTTTCCGATAAAACGGCTTGCACAGTTAATCGCGTGTCCAAGACCTTTTGGCTCCTTTTGACGGATGTAGTGGATGTTCGCAAGGTTTGAAATCTCTTGAACCTCTGCAAGAACCTTGTCTTTACCCTTTTTAGCTAGTGTTTCCTCTAACTCATATGATTTATCAAAATGATCTTCGATTGCTCGTTTACCACGACCGCTAACGATCATGATGTCTTCGATTCCAGACGCAACAGCTTCTTCGATAATGTATTGTATCGTTGGTTTATCTACGATTGGTAGCATTTCCTTTGGTTGTGCTTTTGTTGCTGGTAAAAATCTTGTTCCTAACCCTGCTGCAGGGATAATTGCCTTACGTACTTTCATGGTATTTCCTCCCCTATTTCAGATACGTTTTCTTAACTGAAGTCCATGCATAGCCGAGAAAAACAAAAACAGAACGAAAGAGACCGAGCTTCTCAACTTCTCGGTAAACCTTCCAGTTTTGTTTTGCTGCTTTCAATTTATTACTAGAAATTGAGCCTGGTACCAAACGGTAATAAGCTAATACTTCTTGATAGCCATGTGCTTTAAAGCCTCTTTTTAAGATAGAAAGCCAAGTGGCTAGGTCTTGTCGTGTTCGGATGTTCGGCATCTCAATTGGACCCGTCTTTTCAACATTTACAACGGCGGTTAAACAACCAATGATTGTGTTGCTTAGTAAGCCGTTATAATCAATGTTCCTTGGGACATCAATGACCTTGTCGAGTATATTGCCGTCCACGTCCATTAACTGATACTTCGAATATGTAAACGCGTAATCATTGATTTCCATGAACTCAATTTGCTTTTCTAGCTTCGTTGGCACCCATAAGTCGTCGCTATCAAGGAAAGCAATGTACTTTCCTTTTGCCGCTTTAATCGCTGTGTTACGCGCAACAGCAGCGCCGCTGTTTTCTGTTAACTCTATTAACTTAATTCTGTTATCTTTTTCGCTGTACTCCCTAATTACTTTTCGCGATTCGTCCTTTGAGCAATCATCCACGATCAGCATTTCCCAGTTTTGATAGGTTTGCGAGAGAACAGACTCAATGGTTGCCGGGATAAATTTCGTACTATTGTAAGAAGGTGTGACGATTGATACTAATGGCTTGTCCACGCTTTTCCCTTCCTTCTATAATAATTTCTTTTGATAGAGGGAAACCATATAAGCAGCGTTTTCCTCCCATTGATAATGCTTTGACACATGATCGCGCCCAAGCTTCCCCATCTTTTTGCCTTCTTCAGGGTTGTTAATGAAATAAAGCATTTTGTCTGCGATCGCTTGTGCATCCTTTGTTGGGATGACGAAACCCGTTTGCTTATCTAGTACAACCTCAGGTAAACCCCCAACATTTGCAACAACAACCGGAACCTCACAGGCTTGAGCTTCAACAGCTGCAACCCCAAAGCTTTCACTATCAAGAGTTGAAGGCACGAAGAATACGTCGAACTCGTTAATTTTGTTTGGAACCTGGTCATGCGGGATTTTCCCTGTGAAGGTTGTTTGGTCAGCAATGTTTAACTCTTTGGCCAAATTCTGATATTCCTCAAGCTTCGGACCTCCCCCAACAATAGTTAGGTGGGTGTTCTTATACGTTGCCTCGTCCACTTGCTCCTTAAAAAGAGCATACCCTTGTAACAGGTAGCGAATACCGTACTTTTCTGTCATCGTTTTCACAATACCGAAGTTGACCTTCTCTGATTCGGTTCGTACTTCATTTGGCTTAAACACATCAAGGTTCACACCAAACGGAGTAACTTCAATACTCTTGTCTGTATACTTAGCAGTTTCCACCTTCATGACTTCACTCGTTGAGCCAATCATGTCAGCCTTTTTCAATGCATATTTTACCATATATGTATTTAAAGCACCTTCTTTTGGGAAGTCAAAAATATCCATTCCCCAAACCGATATCACATACGGGTGATAATTCGCCAGTGCCCCGATTACTCCATAGCTCGATACATAGTGAGCATGAAGAATATCCGGTTTTTCCTCTTTTAATATTTTCTTAAGAGTTGATACCGTTAAAAAATACGTTAGTTTATTTGAACCTACATTAAGGTAGCGTGTTTTAACATTTTTCCAGTGTGAACGGTCTTGATCATCCTTGTGGCTATCAAAGCTAATGTTGATAATGTCAAAACCTTGTTTGTCATAATAATCAAGGAACTTTTTTGTGTGTACGTTACTTGCTGGTCCTAAGACGGCAATCTTCATCTATTAGTTCCTCCCTTCTTTTATACGCAGCATATCGTTTGCCACTTTCCGTACTCTTGCATACCAGCTATGGTTTTCCCATGCTTTTAGCTCGATGTTTTGTTTTGTTTGATTGTATGTGTCAGGCTGTAAAAGGTCGAGGATTGCCTTTCCGTAGTCAACTGCATCCACTTTTGACACTGCTCCAAATCCTTCTTCTTTTAAAAGTCGAGCTTGGGCATCACAATCTGTTGCTGCAACAGGCAGGTGGTGTGAAAGGTATTCGAACAATTTAACAGGCACAGCAAAATCATGGTACGCATTTTTCTCCCTTGGAATTAACGCCAAGTGGGAGCGGTCGTATACTTCGATAAGCTGGTCTCCTGATAAATGACTCACCTTTAACCAATGATATTGCTCGTACTTATGCATTTCTTCATATTTAGTGTACTCATTTTCACGGCAGACTAATTCAAGATTAATCACATGCTCATTTTCGTTTAGTACTTTGAATGCTTCAAGAAGCATTAGCATCCCAACTTGGTCACTGATTCCACCTACGAAAACTGCTTGATATGGCTTTTCCAGCTTTAATGAGATGTTGTTTCTTCTTTCAACTCTCTCCATACCAGGAGGCAGCTCACTTACTTCACCTTGCCAGCCAACATATTTGTTCATTTCTAATGAAGGAAGATAAAGTAGGTCAACATACTTCTGATATGTTTTTAACTCTTGCTTATAAACTTGTCTCATTAAATAGCGTAAAAACTTAATTCCTTTTGGCGGTACATACATGTCGTCAAATTTCCAATAAACATCACGGTAAAACAAGCTGATCGGAATGTTGTGCTGTTTCAATGTGTTCCAGAAACCGCTGTCTAGCTTTACGTTTTTAGGCTTGCGATCCGGGTCTGTGAACCAGTACGGCATTGTGCTGTTTTCCATGTAACAGAAAAGAGCATTGTTGTAATCGTTACGTGCATTATAATGTTCGATTGCAGCTTGTCTTTCTGACGTTGTCCCGGAAATCACAACAAGCTCAAGACTTTCTTCTTCACAATATTGTTTAAATGCCTCAACAATTCGTTTTGGCCTAACACCTGATCCGCTTTTTGGATTTTTTTGCAGTTCATATGGAAAGTACACGAGAATGTGCTTCATCTATTTCGTCCCTCAATTCAACTAGTTTCGTTTTTCGAACCTACGACAAAAACTCCCGCCACTCCTATCTATGGATAGGTTCGTCAAGACGGGAGATATTGTTTACTTATAAAAATTTAATGTGTTTTGCAGTCCTTCTAAAAGTGATGTTTCCGGATTCCAGTTTAACTGTTCCTTCGTCACTTTGTTGCAAAGGACACTCTTACGGATATCTCCGCTTCGTTCTTCTTTATAATTGACTTCCAAGGATGTTCCTGCCGCTTCTTGCATCGTTTCAAAAAGCTTGTTCACAGTAATTTCCTCTCCGGAAGATACATTCAATGTTTGGTTATGCCCCATTGTTAATGCACGAACGTTTGCGTCTGCAACATCTTCAACATAAACAAAATCTCTTGTTTGCTCACCGTCACCAAAGATTGTCGGAGCTTTTCCGTTTGCTAAGCAATCAGAAAAAATCGCAATAACGCCACCTTCACCGTGTGCATCCTGGCGAGGTCCATATACGTTAGCATAACGCAAAATGGTGTATTCTAGTCCAAATGTTTGACTAGCCATTTTTAAATAATATTCAACCGACAGCTTTGATACACCATATGGAGATAACGGGTTTGTCGGATGAGTCAGATCGACTGGAAGTGAAACAGGATTTCCGTAAACAGCTGCAGATGAAGCAAACACCATTTTCTTAATCCCATACTTTTTAGCCAGATCAATTAAATTTACTGTTCCACGTATATTTACGTTTTCATCGTACAACATATCATTTATTGAATGAGCCACACTCACCTGCGCAGCTTGATGAATAATTGCTTCAGGTTGAAAATCTTGGATTACTTTTTCCATCAAATCGCTGTTGATGTCACAATCCATCATTTGCACTCTAGGATCTAGATTTTTCTTGTGACCTGACACTAGGTTATCAACCACATATACATCATGTTTTTCTCCAATTAACTTATCGACGATATGTGAACCGATAAATCCACATCCGCCAGTTACAAGAACCTTCATACGAGAGATGTCCTCCTAAATCTACTACCTTGCACCTTCACCTGTAAAGATAACTCTTATTGTTTTAATCGCCGTGTTTAAATCTAATAATAAACCCATGTTTTTTATATAAATTAAATCATATTCCAATTTTTCTTTTGGTGTAATGTCGTACCCGCCATTCACCTGTGCCCAGCCAGTTAAGCCCGGCTTGACTAATAAACGCATTTTAAAGCCTGGAATGTCACGCTCAAATTCCTCTGTGAATTCAGGTCTTTCCGGACGAGGACCGATTAAGCTCATGTCCCCTTTAATCACGTTGAACAATTGCGGTAACTCGTCAATACGTGTTTTACGAATAAATGCTCCCACTTTCGTTACGCGGGGGTCATTTTTACTTGCCCACTGAGCACCATTCTTCTCAGCATCTGATCTCATCGAGCGCAGTTTAATAACATGGAAGTTTTCCCCTTTGTAACCAACACGCTCTTGAAAGAACAATGCCTTCCCCGGTGATTCCAGTTTAATCAACAACATTGTGATTAAAATAATAGGGGTAGCGAAGATTAAGCCAATGCTAGCAACTAGAATGTCAAATATACGTTTTAAATATAAGTTATATACTGTTTCCTTCGGTATTACGGCTACTCGTTGATATGAACTTGTTTGAAATATTGTTGACTCTGCTCGATTTATTGCCATCCTTATCACCTCAAATACTAAAAACATGGCTATCAAAAAAATAGAGAACCTTTTTGTGGTACTCATATAGTTCAAACACTTTTATTAACAAATCATCATAAAAAAAAATATCACTTGGAACGCAAAAGGTCAACAAGAACATTTAGAATTACTGGATAAATAATCCTCAAATTGTCATCCATTTTGTCATAGCAGATCAGAGACAGAAGTCCTACAATTACTTATTAATGTAGGTAACCTACGCTCTTTTCATTCACATATTGTTAAAAAAAGTGCCTAACACATAAAGGTAATGAAAAATTGTTCTTTAGATCTCAAGAATATTTTTTCACCGGCTGGTTAAGCTAGGTTCGTCATCATACACTTCGAACCTGCTCTTCTTTTTGTAGCCGTTCCCCTAAGAAACTATACAACATTCCTATCCATCCTACTATTGGAATCTGTAAATTCGAAAAGAAAATATGATAAATTTGTGAAACTTATTTTAACTAGTCGCGTCTAACAACTATATAGTCAAACACGAGAAAAAAATAACCTTAATTTGTTGCAATAAAATAATTGATTAGATAGTCTGCCCAAACTTTGTTTCCATTATCATTAGGACTTCCATTTGCTGTTATGTACTCTTTCATTTTGATGTCATTTAAGTCAGGCCAGTTTTCCCAATGATTTAAATAAACAATGTCTTTACTTTCAATATAATCTTTCAGCTGCGTAACCTCTTGCGGATAATACGTTGCCCCGTATATAGGGTTTGGAGGTTGCACCATTAGAATTAGCTCATTGTTTGCTTCTTTCCATGAATCAATGATCGTTTGAACATTTTCTAACGTGTTATCAATACCAACAACTCCATTATCCTTTAACATCGGAGGTTCAAATAGGATAACATCAGCTTTAGAGTTCAGTTCTTCATATGTCTTATCATTTATTATATCTAAAGTCGTTTTATCACCAGTTGAAACGATCGAGATATTAAAGACCTTTTCACCATAATGTTCCAAAATTTCATTTTTAATTTTTTCAGACCATGTATCATCTGATTCAACTGAACCAAAAATAATAAGGTTGATTGCTTCATTAGAAGCAGTTGATTTCTTTATTTTTTCTTGTAATTCCTTTGGTAGATGCTTAGAGGCTTCGAGAAACTCAGGTTCCTCCTCCTCAACTGGTTTTTTTTCAACCACTTCTACCTCCGTTTTTTGATTTGTGAATTTTCCTGTTTTAGCGGAGATTTTATTATTCCAATGTAGGTTTCCTACAATGATTCCAGCAACACAAATTAAAAGCGTAAGAACAACTGTGAATCGTTTCAATTTCTTTACCCCCATTTTACAAAAATTACTTAGTAAAATTATACACAATTTGATAGATTTCTACAAAGAACTTCCAAAAATCTAGGTAATTGGAAACAATTTTTGACAAAAAAAGATTGTCTAAATCCTTAATCAGCCATATAATTTCGTTAGTATTAAATTTTAAAATAAAAAGGATGAACATAGATATGCGTGAAACAAAGAAAAAGAAACGAAAATGGCTTTGGATTTCACTTAGCATCATTGGCTTATTAGCAATTAGCATTGGAGGCTATGCCTACTATATTTTCCAATCAGCTGCCGATACTGTTGCAAGCATCCATGAAGACATAGATCGAAAAGTATCTAAAAAAAGAACGGAAGAAGTTGTCTTCACTGAAAAAGATCCAATCTCAATCCTACTAATGGGTGTTGATGAACGAGAAGGAGATAGAGGCCGATCTGACTCTTTAATTTTAATGACCGTTAACCCAAATACAAATTCAACTCAAATGGTCAGCATTCCACGTGATACTAGAACGGAAATTATCGGTAAAGGTACTCAAGATAAAATTAACCACGCTTATGCGTTTGGTGGTACAGAAATGGCACTAAATACGGTTGAGAACTTCCTTGATGTTCCTGTAGATTATTTCGTTAAAATTAACATGGAAAGCTTTAAGGATACTGTTGATGCTGTGGGCGGTGTTGAGGTTAACAACACATTAGATTTTTCATACGATGGCTTTGATTTCCCTAAAGGAACAATAACTTTAAGCGGAGAAAAAGCATTAGCTTATACACGTATGCGCTATGAAGATCCTCGCGGAGACTTTGGTCGTCAAGATCGACAAAGACAGGTAATCGAAGGTGTTATGAAAAAAGGAGCGAATATCACGTCCATCACAAAATTCGGAGACATGTTCAATGTTGTCCGTAATAATGTCACAACCAACTTAACTTTCGATCAAATGTGGGACATCCAAGCAAATTATAAAGCAGCAAGCAAAAACCTAACTCAATATCAGGTGAAGGGATCAGGCGATAAAATTAATGGCGTATATTATTATATCGTCCCTGAAGAAGAACGCCTGGCTTTATCTCAGCAACTAAAGGATCATCTTGAGATCTCAAGTAATACAGCAAGTACAAACTAACGAAAGGTCAGCCTTTTAACGGGCTGCCTTTTGCCATGCATAATTTTGGTTTAATTCCATATTCTTTAAGGATATAGTATGTAAAGGGGGAATTTAAAAATGGAATTTTCATTTGGATTTATACTTTCTATAGCAATCGCGATTTACTTAGCAATCGATGCACCAAAGCATAACCGCAACCCTTGGCTTTGGGGGATTTTAGGATTTATCTTCGGGCCGATCGTGCTTGGTATTTATTTAATTAAGACTGGACGTAAAGTGGCAGGCTGGATTATTTTAATTATCTCGATCATCTTAATCATTCTCGTGATTCTGCTGTTTGCTGTCGGTATTTTCTTTGTCCTGAATGGTTTTAGCGGTTATTAAAAAAGTCCTTCACCCGAAGGACTTTTTTTATTTATACTCCCACACGACTTTCCACACTTCCTCATGTAAAACGGCATACACATCCTGCTTCACCGTAAACGTCCCGAATTTACTTTTAAACGTTTGACTCACCGTCATCTTGAAAGCAGTTGGAAACGTCTCAGCATCCTTAGCCATTTTAAAATTCTCGACCTCTTCTTCCCCGTCTACATCATATGAAAAAGTCGTCACCCCATAATGGCTCATATAAATATGCGAACGTTCCGTCACATAGCTGTTTTTCGTAAACCGCGCCTGCATGCTCGGATGAAAAAGCTCCCACGCACTACCAAAGTCACCCTCTTGCTCATACTCATAAAAAGCCTTCACAACATCTTCAGGATCATTCGCTCCAAAGCCTGAAATCAAGCGAACTAAGAAAAACCCACCTACCACTACCACAAGACCGATCAACATAATCGGCAGCTTGCTTGATGAACGTCTGCGCATTTTGGACACCTCTCTGCCTGTCTAATACAGAGTATGATGAGGGTTGGTGAGATATTCTTTATGTCTTTGGATGGAGGGATTTTTATGGATAATTATGGTATTATGGGTGGTGAACTGATTTAAAAGGGGGAAAACCGATGGAGTTAACGTTTGGAGACTTCCTGACCATTGTTTGTATCCTTATTGTGCTATATGTCATATACAGACTCTCAAAAATAAACTATCAATTAAATTTGATCATAAAACACCTTGGCGCCGATAAAAAAGAAGTTGTTCCCAATGATGAGATTGAAAAAGAATTGCAACGGGAATTTAAAAAATAGGTACGAGGCTTATTGCAATTTTCATCCGGATCTAACATAGTATAAGACGGATTTGAATTTTTTAAGGAAGTAGTGTGACGGAATGAAGGATGCTATTTTATTTCTCGTTGACATTGTTAATTCCATTCATGACATATTAATTGTTTTGATTAACGATATGCTCGGACTTCAAATGACAGATAAAGATATGCATTTTTGGATTATGGGCTTTATTGGGATTGGCACGTTTGCCGTTGTTTATCTTTTCACAAAATGGCTGGCAAAGCTTCCATTCGGCCTGCATCTTGTTGCGTTTATTTATACATTAACCTTTATGTTCGTGCTTGTCTTCGCCATTGAAATTCAGCAGGCTATTACAAGTCGGGGAAATATGGAATTTATAGATGCGGTTGTTGGTTTATGGGGCTATATTGCGTTGTTCCTCGTGTATGCTGCCATTGCTGCGGTGTTTTTGATTGTGAAGAGGTTTTTTAGTAAAGATAAAAAGAAACGTGATTTGACACTATAAATTCGAAAATGGCCATCAACTGCACAATTTTTGATGGTCATTTTTTGTATGTAGGGCAGTTCCTACGATTAACATCCTATAATAACATTTACGCTTAAACTCACTTTTAAGATCATTTTTCCCTTTTTGGATCTTTCGAATGGAATAGTCCTGCCCACTCATGCAAAAGCATACGCATTCCTTTTTTGCGTATGCTTTTAGCTCCTTTTCACTGAAAAATGATACACAAATGGACATTTTTTACAATATTATCCACTTAAGAACTCACTTTTCCCTTTTTTTTGGATCTTCCGAATGGTTTAGTCCTGCCCATCCACGTAAAAGCATACGCATTCCTTTTTTGCGTATGTTTTTAGCTCCTTTTCACTCAAAAACGATTCACAAACGGACATTTTTTACAATATTATCCACTTAAGAACTCACTTTTCCCTTTTTTTGGATCTTCCGAATGGTTTAATCCTGCCCATCCACCCAAAAGCATTCGCATCCCTTTTTCACGTATGCTTTTAGCTCCTTTTCACTGAAAAATGATACACAAATGGATAATTATTATAAGCTTGTTAAAAATCGCTTTTTCTCCACAAAATAAGCCCACTCTTTAAAGCCAATTTCTTTCAGTCTTTTTTGAACAAGCTCAAATTCATCGCAAATTCTCTCAGGCTTGTGTGCATCAGAGCCGAATGTTACTTTCACATTATAATGTAGGGCTCTTTCTAAAATTTCATCAGACGGATACCAGCCACCACAATACTTTGTTTTGCCCGACGTATTGATTTCGATTGCGACATCTTCTTGACCAATGACTTCTAAAGTTGAATCAATCATATTTGTTTCAATCGCAGAAAACTCAGGATAATAGCCTTTCATCGCGTCAATATGACCTAATACCTGAAAGAAGCCGCTTTTGGCTGACAGCTGAATGAGTCGGTAATACTCATCCTTTACCTCAATCTGCTCCTTTGACGTTAACCCTTCCCAGCGACTTTTCTTAAAAATATTCACATCGTGTACATAGTGAATGGAACCGATTATGTAATCAAACGGATGCTTAAGGAGCTGTTCACGATAAATGTTGAAATGATCCGGAAAAAAATCACTTTCCATCCCTAGTAGCACATGAATTTTATCTTGATATTTTTCTTTTAAATGAAGAACTTCCTCTACATAATTGACAAGATCACTTTTCGCCATTGCAATACCTGGGTACAGCTGATCCTCGTCACTGTGAAAATACGGAGTGTGATCAGAAATCCCAATATAATTCAAGCCATAATCAATCGCCTGCTTCACATAATCTTCAATCGTTCCAAGCGCGTGTCCGCAGCGCTCATGATGTGTATGTAAATCAAATTTCATGCTTCCAGCCTCCTCTTTTTTACCCCTCTCTCGTTATCTTAGCGTATCCTGTTAATTTTATCCATGATGTGTTTATAAGTTTTGAAAAGTGACCAAGATGGAGAAATGGAAGGAGGCTTTGATGATGATTGATATGAGAAGGGTTACGATTTTCGCATTTATTCTTTTGGTTATTATCTATCTTGGTAGCAAATATGTATTGATTGATGAAAAGGAGTCACCAACGAGTCACACACAGCAAAGGCAAATTGTGAAGGAATTAGAGGTTCCTGGCCAGACTGTTTTTAATCCTACAAAAATTGGTCATGTTGAGGTTAGCTCTGTTGGAGAAATTAAAGCTACTTATCAGCAGAAATTCGAGGACTTGGAAGCAAAAACAAATGAGAAAATTGATGCTTTGTTCAATAAAGCAAAAAATGATTACCAGGAGTTTTCGGAAGCTGGCGGTGGTTCCCTTAAAGACCTTTATAAAAAATACGCCGATGAAGGTCAAAAGATTGAGGATGAAACAGAAGCTGCGTTTAAGGTGCTTTATGAAGAGATGTCTAAGGAGCTCGTCTCAAACGGCTATAACTTGGCTGAGGCTGAAGAGTTCAAAGATAAATACATGGAGCAGAAAGAATTGCGAAAGTCAGAAATCTTGGAGAAAGCACTGTCGATTGTGCGGAATTAGAAAAGCCCTGTGTTTGGTAGTGACACAGGGCTTTTTGTTCGACAAATTTCGAGGAGTGACAGGCACCACAAACCTATCTAAACTTCCCCCACAACCACCTACTAAACATATATAGGTAACTGCCCGCCAAAAAGAAGATGGTGACCATTAAGTTGTAACTTAAAACAGCTTCACTGAATTCTTCTGTTTGATTTGTTGAAAGTAATGTTCCAATGTTTATAGCCAGAACCACTAAAAATCCATCCAATAGCGGTTTATACCATTTACGATTCCCTGCGTTTACAATGAATAATGCTATTAGTGTTAATAACCATGGAAGCATGTCAATTGAACTAAAAAATCCATCTTCAATTGGAAAGTGTGGAAACCACAGACTAACCATTGGTATTTGAACGAGAGCTATAAAAACACTGTAGGAATGTCTCCTTTTCCTGCTTTTCTCCAATCTCATTTTAATTTCTTCTGTTAAATACACATCATCTTTAGCAAAATCACTAATAATATCGCCTATGGTAAACGATAATGTGCCTTCATATTCTTGCTTAGGAATTCCCGCAATGGCCTCTGATGTATTTGGAGTCTTATTTAATGATAATTCAGTATGATAAAGAGGCACCTGATTTTCTCTAAAAACACGAACCCATTCATCAAACATTTCGTTATGGCCAATTTTAAACGTTAATACTTCTTCCTTTTCTAAGGTACTGCTTCCTTTAATATATAATTTTGCTTGCGCGACCTTTTTCAATCTTGGTTTAATTCCATCTAAAGTTTGTTCATTCTTCGGCAATAAAATATAGCTTTTTCCAATAAGAACATAATCGATTTTTTGATAAGGTAATAGGATTTCCTCTGTTTTTCTTGTTTTTTTATTATGAAAACTATAATAATAGCCATCATCACGAAGTTCTACTTTTATTGCATAATCCAGGTATTTTCTTAAATTTTTATATCCAAATAGAGCTAAAAATAAAATAATTAGAGCGGCAAACAATAATAAGAGAAAAGAG
Source organism: Bacillus sp. AFS040349 (assembly GCF_002577655.1). Lineage (NCBI taxonomy): Bacteria > Bacillati > Bacillota > Bacilli > Caryophanales > Bacillaceae > Bacillus > Bacillus sp. AFS040349. Next base: position 18,126 of record NZ_NUMC01000017.1, read on the forward strand.
CCAAGACTGCTTCCCAACGCTACTGTAAACGCAAGGTAGGTAATCCCTAGACCTAAAAGCAGTAAAAATAAAATAAGCGTTACATGAGCACCAACTGCCCAATTTGGGAGTTTATTCGAAAAAAATCGGTGATCCTTAGAAAACATTTCCATTCTTTATTCACCTCACTTGTTCATTTGAGGATACACTCCCCGGAGAGTGTTCACATGTGAAATTACGAGATTTCTATACGAATCTATTGCTTTTTATCTGCTTGTTATGCACCTAAAAAAATAGGGCTTGGTTAGGCCAGCCCTATCTGTTTATAAACAACCTTACATCCCCGCCAGCTTCTTCTTCAAATCCGTCTCCATCATCGCAAGATCCTGCTCTGCCTGCAGACGCTTCGCACGCCCTTCCGCTTGGATACGAAGTGTTTCTTCTAGTGTAGAGACTAAGTGGTCTTGAACTTTCTTCAATGTATCCACATCTACTAGTCCTCGTTCGTTTTCTTTCGCTGTTTCAATTGTGTTCACTTTCAGCATCTCAGCATTTTTCAGAAGCAGGTCATTTGTTGTTTTAGACACAAGCTTTTGTGCTTCTACTGCATCTTTTTGGCGCAGTAGAGTTAAGGCAATGGCCACTTGGTTTTTCCACAACGGTATAGCCGTTGTAATGGATGATTGAATTTTTTCAACCAACGCTTGGTTTGCACTTTGAATTAAGCGAATTTGCGGGGCGCTTTGCATCGTGATTTGTCTGCTTAACACAAGGTCATGTGTACGTTTTTCTAATCTGTCGGCAAATTGCATGAGGTCGTTTACCTCTTGAAACGCCATTTGGTCTTGTGTGGCTTCTGCTTTTTTCTTCAGTTCTGGGATTAGTTTTGTTTCGAGCTCTTCTATTTTTAATTCGCCCGCTGCGATGTAGACGTTCAGCGCATGAAAGTATTCTTTGTTTTGTTCGTAAAGCTGCTCAAGAACCGTGATGTCCTTTAACAAACCCGTTTTTGCATGATCCAGTTTCACACTAATGCGATCGATTTGCACACCTGTTTTTTGGTATTTTGTTAATACTTCCTGGACGGAGTTTGATAGTTTTCCAAACACCTTAGAAATCAGTCCACGTTTTTCTGGTTTTAGAGCATCAGGGCTTACTTGCTCTAATTTCTTCATTAAGTCACCGATAATTTCGCCAATTTCACCGGTGTCTTTTTTCTGAACATGATCCAACATCGAGTGTGAAAAGTTTAATAGCTTTGATTGTGCCTGTGATCCATATAATGAAATCGCTTGTTGGTTTTTTGGATCAATTTGCTCAGCAAGCTGAATTGCCTTTTGGCGGTTTTCTTCAGGTAAAACGTCAATAAGCTTCACCTGCTTTGGTTCTCCTTGCTCTGTTTTTACTTCATTTATTTGTAGCTCTTCTTCGCCAAATGGATTGGCAAGCAGCTGATCTAATTCGCTTTTCATTGGGATGGCCTCCTACTATTTTTTAATTGAAAGTTTTGCAACATCTAGTTCGAAGTTCAACTGAGATATATCTTTAGACAAAACATCGTGTAAATCCTTCTCCAGTTTTTCTGAAAGCTTGGAAATCGTGTCACGCGTTTCATCTAGAGAGTGAGATAATTCACGGTTCTTTTTCGGCTGTGAAACTAAGAATGCATATTTTTCGCTTAACTCAACGAGCGAGTCTAAGTGAGAATAGTAAAACTGCTCGGCTAGGTAAAAACGCTTCGGCTCTTTTTTTGTAATCGAATAAATACGATTCACAACACGATACAGTTCGATATTTTGTTTAATGGAAGAAACTGATCGGATCGTAAAAAATGTTTTGCGAAGACGTTTTATTTTTTTATCTGCTTCCTTTAAATGATGATGAATATATTTGTACTCTTTTCTTGAAAGTTGGTTTTGTTTTAAAAAGCGTTGAGTTGTTAGTGCTTTTGTTCCGGCAAAGGCAATGGCCCCTCCCCCCAACGCATAGGCACTCGACATAAGGTACGTTTGGTCCAGTGGAAAAAAGCTGACCATCCAGATTGTACCCGTTGATACAAACGCTGAGGTGGACTGTATGAAAAAATTGACAAATGTATTCATGTTAATCGTCTCCTATAGTTTATCATTCCTACTATTTAGTACGTATCTCCCGACTTGAAAGTTTCATTGTTCTATTAAAAGTTTTTTGTTCAAGACTTGATCACATCTCATCTTTCCACTAAAATCACACTTGGTATACATACGAACGTCGCAGAAGGTAGAAAGAATCATGATTTTAGGTTAAGATTGTTACTAGGACAACCGCAGAATATACATTTAGAAAAGAATGATAGGTGATGAAATTGGAATTAAGACGTAATGATCCGTGTTCTTGTGGAAGCGGAAAAAAATATAAAAAGTGCTGCATGAAGAAAGAAAATGTAATTCAGCTTCATGTTGTAAAGGAAGAACGCTTTTATCAGCAAAAGCATGCACTTGTTGTAAAGGTGAAGGACTTTGTTTCTAAGAAGCTTCCTTTAAGTAAACAATACCAATTACATACGGAATTTAAAAGAAGAACAGATCACACACTGAACGAGCAAGCAGAAAAACAGTTCTTCGATTTTTGGCTGATCTTTTTTACCCGTTTTGAAAATGGTGTACGTGGAATTGAGTGGTTTTTACAGGAAAATGGATCTCGCCTTTCAGAAGATGAGCGCGAAATGGCGAACACTTGGTCATCTCTTAAGCCAAGGCTTGTACAAGCGATCGATCAAGGTGAGAAAACCGTTCTTTTCGAAGATGCTTTTACACATGAGCAATTGGCGGTAGCACGTACGCAGGAAAACCTGCCAAGCGTTGCACCATGGTACGGAACAATTGGTTTATTAGAGCCTTTTGATCAGTTATTCTATTTTAATGGCGTAAGAAAATTCGAAAGTCCGCAAAATTTCCACTATGCTGTGAAAAAAGTGGACGAGCTTCAGAAGGAAAAAGCACTGAATCATGAGCAAATTCTGATCGATTACTTCCCAGAGATCTTAGCGGCAATTGCTAAGGGTGAAGAACGTGAATTAGGGACAAAAGAAATTCATCAATACAATTCCTACTATACAATTGAAGATTTCGAAGCTGTTGATTCTTTCTTTCAAAACGAGGGAATTTTCGTAATGGATAAATGGGAGCCAGCTCAAAAGCTTTGTAACTGGGTGGAAAACTGGCACCAATACTCAGATAGCGAAATTTCTGGCCCAATCCGCATGGGTTCGGTATACGGCTCGATCCGAATTGAAGGAAATCAGCTTACATTTGTTACATTAGATGAAGCAAGAGCGGAAGAATTCAAAGGTATGATGGAGCGCGTTGGTGCTGTTTCATTTGTGAACGAGGAAACACATACACAAACCGTTCCTTTCCAGGTTGAAATCATCAACACCATTTCTTCGATGAATGAAGATACGCCACAGTACTTTGCTTTCTATGCAAAGCATGATCTTCGTTTTGATTTAGATAAATCTCTTCCATTGTTTAATGGTCAATCAATTAATGAGTTGGTTAAAGCAGGACGCAAGGACGAGGTTGAGGCATACTTGCAGCAAAGAGAATACAGCTTATATGTTCAAGCTCATTATGAGTTTAAGGATATCGCTGTTACACCAGACTTTAATTCAGTACGTAGAGAATTGTGCCTTCCTCTATCACCGTTTGTTACGGGTGGAAAAAGTCGAGCATCTTCAATCGAGAAAATCGATTCACCTTTAGCTAAGAAAAAATCAATCGTAAAAGAAGAAGATATCCCGAACTATGAACTGTTGGGTTTCACACCAGCAACGGTTGATAATTTCTTTGCTGGAGATTTCGTGACATTCTTCAAGGAAAAAACAGAAGGTAAATCAGATCTTACTCTAAGAAAATATCGAAACTGCTTATTTGATCTAAGAGAAATCTTCCTAGAACACCCTGTTTCAAGCTGGGAAGAATGCGACGAAACATTCTGGCACAACGTATTCCTGGCAGATTTCCCGAACCTCTACAAACCACTAACCAAGACTGTTGTTAAGGACTTTGCCAGCACAACAAAAGCACTGGCTAAATGGATTGAGAAAGAAAAAGGTGTTAAAGGACTTTCTAAGGTTGTTAATAAGATTGCGAAGGACGCGGAAGAGCCGTTGTTGGAGTTGGTTTAAATTCTATATAAGCAGCTACTAATTATAAAATTAGTAGCTGCTTTTTGTTGGTTGCAACCTACTTTTGGCTTGAGGCAAGCACTGTGAACCCAGAATCTAAACTTAAATGGATATTTCAGCTGAATTTTGTTGAATTTTGTAGAATCGGAGATAAACCTATTAAAATCGAAGATAAAACACCAATAATCAAAGATAAAAGGGGTAATACCTAAAACTAGTCTGTTTATTATCATACGTAATACAGAGGGAAAAACTGTTTAAAAGTTACCTACTTCAAAGTAATACCCTTAAAAAAGCTAAATTTTAAATATGTCACATGAATTTGACGTTATTACAATTAAAAAAGTAGTAATCTTCCCTAATTTGTAAGGTTGATTACTACTTTTTAAGTCTATTTTCTTATAACTCCACCAATTAACGCACCAATAACTGCTGGTACCAACCATCCCAGTCCGATCTCAAAGAGCGGAACGTAGTCTACTAAAAGGCTCATCCCTGGAATCGCGATACTTGCCGCAGTTAACCCGTCAATTATACTGAAAACTGCTGTAGCAATTAAGCTGAAAACATAGACTCTCGATTTGATCCCAACTGCATAGTCTACAAACGATAAAATAATAAGCACAATCGCTAACGGATAGAGCGCAACTAACAATGGAACTGAAACAGAAATAAGCTGTGATAATCCAAAGTTAGCAATGCATGTACTAAAAACAGATAAAACGAAGATTACCTGTTTGTACGAAAATCTCGGAACTACTTTTGATAGGTAATTTCCACAAGCTGATACTAGTCCCACACTTGTTGTTAAACAGGCAAACGTGATTGCTAGTGCTAAGATTCCTTTCCCCAACGAACCAAACAAAACGCTTGCTGTTGCAGAGAGAATGGCCCCGCCGTTGTCCAGGTAGCCAATCTGAGAAACACTTGTGGCTCCGATAAACGAAAGAGATACATAGACAAAAATTAACCCTAAACATGCGATTAACCCAGCCTTGATACAAACCTTCATCACTTCTACTCGTTCTGAGATACCTCTTTCTTTTATCGCCGAAACAATGACAATGCCAAAAACAAGTGCACTTAGCGTGTCCATTGTTAAGTAACCTTCTAGAAATCCTTTGAAAAACGCACCTTCTATATAATCATTCTGTGGTGCTTGAAGTGATCCCATTGGACTCAACAAAGCTTTTGCCGTTAAGATCACCAAAATGATCAATAGAGCCGGAGTCAACATTTTCCCAATACGATCAACTAATTTGCTTGGATTTAACGACAGCCAAAAAGTTATCGCGAAAAACAATATTGTATAAATGAAAAGTGGAAATCCTTGAGCTGCAAGGTCAACAGGCAGGAACGGAGTCACTCCAATTTCAAAAGCAACCGTTGCTGTTCGTGGAATTCCAAAAAATGGTCCAATTGTTAAATACAAAATAATCGGAAAAATCAGACCGAACTTTGGATGAACTTTGTTTCCAATTGTTTGAATGTCACTGCCAGACAAAGCAATAGCTAATATACCTAAGAAGCAAAGTCCAACACCTGTTATAAGAAACCCTAGAGTTGCTGCCCAAACATGCTCACCAGCCTGCTGGCCCATGGCGGGTGGAAAAATCATATTACCTGCACCTAAAAACAGAGCAAATAACATTAAGCCGATAACAATTGTTTCCTTACCGGATAATTTTTTTACCATAATATCCTCCTGCATGAATAAGTTATATCAATATATGAATGTTTGTCGAAAAAAAGCACAAAAGATAGTTTAACATAAAATATTGTCGATGTTGTAGGAAAAAAATAAATTTTATAAAAATTTCAAACATGCAATTTTTTCTATCTCAAGATATCTTTTTAATCAGAATATAAACAATAATTTTAAAAGTTGCACTTTTTAGAGTTTACTAGATTTTATGTTCGCTCCTTGTTATAATTCTGCCTATTATCTTTTAAGGAGTCATTATCATATGCTTAAGAAAAAAGAACTTATTCTTATTAGTTTTATGTTATTTTCTATGTTCTTCGGAGCCGGAAACTTAATTTTCCCGGCATTTTTAGGTAGATCAGCTGGAGAAGATGTTTGGCTTTCACTTGCTGGATTTATCTTAACTGCAGTTGGACTTCCGATTCTCGGGGTTTTAGCTGTTGCAAAAGCTGGTAGCCTTGATACATTAGTAAACAGGGTACATCCTGTTTTCGCGTTTCTTTTTCCATTTTTAATTTATGTATCAATAGGTCCAGGACTAGCGATTCCTCGTGCAGGTTCCACTGCCTACGAAATGGGATTAAAGCCGTTCTTACCAGCTGAAGGAGTAAGCCAACCGATGGTTTTATTCTTCTACACAATCGTCTTTTTTGCGATTACATTATGGTTGAGCTTAAATCCTTCAAAATTAGTGGACCGATTCGGTAAGCTGTTAACGCCACTATTACTAATCATGATTTTGATCATTTTTGTAAAAAGCTTAATTACACCTATTGGTTCATTTTCTGAAGCAACTGGTGCTTATGCTCAGAACGGATTCTTCCAAGGCTTTATGGACGGATATTTAACAATGGATGCCCTTGCGGCGTTGGTGTTTGGGATTGTTGTGGCAAACACCATTCGCACAAAAGGTGTAGCAGACTCGAAATTAGTATCAAAGTACATGGGCTATGCTGGGATTGTAGCCGGCGTTTTACTAGCTTCTATCTATGGAATTCTCGCGTTCTTTGGGGCATCAAGCACATCACATGGTGAAGCAGAAAATGGTGCGCAAGTGTTAACGATTGTTATGAATCAATTGTTTGGTGGAGTGGGCATCGTGATGCTCGGTTTGTTGTTTACACTAGCTTGCTTATGCGTTTGTATCGGACTTGTTATTTCTTGTAGTCAGTATTTCTCTACGATTTTCCCAAAACTTTCTTATGCGAAGTGGGCGGTTGTTTTAACGGTTATAAGTCTACTATTAGCGAACATGGGATTAACGCAAATCCTTTCAATCTCCGTTCCGATTTTAGGGGCGATCTACCCTGTAGCGGTTGTGCTGATTGTTTTAGGTTTATGTCAGGATTGGATTCATAACCAAGTTTACTTGGTGGCAACACTGTTCACAGCTGCCTTCAGCGTAATAGAAACGATTAACAGCACTTTCCTAGGCAGGTCATTAGATTCTGTATTGAGCTACGTACCTCTTTACGACAAAGGTGTAGGCTGGATTTTGCCTGCAGTTGTTGGAGTTGTTATTGGAATCTTAATCAGTGGACGAGCTGGAGGTTCCGGTGCAAAAGATGCTAGTTTAGGAGAATCAAGACCTGAACCTAGTTTGTAGGGTTTGTGTGGTGCCTGTCACTTCCCGCATTTTGTCGACAGGATACACTTGACTGTCACATTTGTAGAAATAGAAAAAGTAGCTACCAAACCTCTAATCAGGTAAGATAGCTACTTTTTTTGTCAATGTTAAATAGGTAAAAAACTTACTAAACTTTTTATAATAGCAGGTAGACTACTCTTTTTAACATCCTGCTACTTATTACTAATTGTTTCTACAAGGTGATACATCTGATACTGTTCCTTTTGTTCCTCTAATGTACCAGGAAATTCGTTCAACAGTATTACTGGATCAAAAAACGGAAGATTCCGCTTGTCATGTTCTGTATCCACAAAGTACTGATAACTACTCCATGGATATTCTTCCGGCTTCTCCACCATACCCGCCACCACTGGGTTAAGATGTATATACCGACTTACTTCTAGCATCCCCTTCTTCGAAAGAATGACCTCATCAAAAAATCGTTTTTCATAGACATGCCCAGTAAGATTATGCCGATTGTTATAGTAATCCGCATATTTTTTGTTTATCAACGCCATTATGGATGATAGAGAATGGTATTGTGATCTGAGTTGCAAGTGGTAGTGGTTTGTCATTAAGCAATAAGAAGCTATTTCAAAATGGTATTTTTCATGGAGCTTTTTGAGGAGATAAAGAAAAGTTGCAAAATCGCCATCATGCATAAAAAGAGGATCTCTGCGGTTTCCGCGGCATACAATATGATAGAAGCAATAGGGGATCGAGACTCGAGGTTTTCTGCCCATTATCGTGTCACTCCGAGGACTCTGCTTTGGATGCAAGCTTTATGTGCGTGCCATCTACCCTAGATTTGTTTGCCCACTTTAAAGCACACTTTAATAGAATCATATATCTACCTCCAATATTTATTTTCTTTTTCCAGAACAAGAGTATTCTACTTACTAACAGAGATCAAGTGGTTTCGTTCGACAAATTGCGGGAAGTGACAGGCACCACAAAAACCCCCGTCCCCCCGCACTTACTTTTTACCAAGCACCCCTGTAAGCACCTCAGTGACCCCATGCATGTCCAATGGTCGACTTAACAGATAGCCTTGCCCCAGTTTACAGGAGTTTTCTAGTAGAAAAATAAGTTGCCTTTCTTCTTCTATCCCTTCTGCTATGACTGAGAAGTTCATGGTGTGGCTCATTTCGATGATTGCTTTGGCAATCGAGCCGTTTAGGCCTGAATCTAGGATGTCATCTACAAAAGATTTATCAATTTTAATCTTATCAATCGGAAGATACTTTAAGTAGCTTAGTGAAGAATAGCCTTTTCCAAAGTCATCAATCGCAATCTTAACTCCAAGCTCCTTCAACTTCTTTAACACTATTCTTGAGAATTCTATATTTTGCATAATGCTCTCGGTAATTTCCAGCTCTAGGTCAGCAGGGTCTAGTTTAAAGTCCTCCAGTGCCTGTTTAACATCGTCAACAAATCCCAAGTCCTGTATTTGTCTAACTGAAACGTTAACCGCAACCGGTACAGCTCCCAGACCAGCGTCCTTCCATAGCTTATGCTGCTCACAAACTTTGCGAAGCACCCATCTGCCTATCGGGACAATGAGACCAGTTTCCTCTGCCAGCGAAATGAATTCAACGGGTGAAATCATTCCGAGCTTTGAGTGCTTCCACCTTAACAAGGCTTCAACACCACAAACCTCTCGTGTATCCAGCTTGTATTGTGGTTGATAGTACACTTCAAAATGATCCTCTGCCAATGCCTTTCTTAATCCAACTTCCAGCTCCATTTTTCTTGTAGATACATTTTGAAGAGAAGAGGTATAGTACTGATAATTATTTTTCCCTCGCTCTTTCGCAAGGTACATCGCAGTGTCAGCATTCTTAATCAGTGTTTCCTGGTCTTTTCCATCTACTGGATATAGACTAATCCCCACACTAGGTGTGACAAAAAACTCATCGCCATTAAGGTCGAACGGCTGAGAGAATACCTGAAGAATTCGATCAGCAACTTCTTCGATTTCCTTATTTGAAGTGGACTCCAACAAAATGATAAACTCATCGCCACCTTGTCGGGAAACCATGCCTTGATCACTAACAGCCTCTAACAATCGTTTCGCCGCTTTCTGCAGTAAAAGATCTCCAGTGGAATGACCTTTTGTATCATTGACGATCTTAAAACGATCTAAATCTATAAATAAAACAGCGACCATGTTGTTGTCGTCCGCTTTACTCAAACATTCATTTAAATAATCTTTAAACATGTTTCGGTTTGGTAGTCCTGTTAGCGAATCATAATAGGCCATTTGATGGATGATCTCATGTGCTTTTTTACGTTCAGTGATATCTCTTCCAACAATTAACCTTGCTTCGCGTCCTTCATACAGGATATTCATGACTGAAATCTCAATATCAATTGTGTTGCCATCAAAACGAACAATTTCAGTTTCAAAGCGCTTTTTTTCAAGTTCAGAGGAAATCATGTCTGATAATGCCTCTTTAATCACCAGTACACTTTTTGTTGGCATGTAACGTAGAATCGATTTCCCAATTAAGTCACAAGGATTTTCTTCCCCCAATAATTTACTACCTGCCTCGTTAATATAATCAAATTTCCAATTCCGAATGACTGCAATAATATCAGGAGACATCTCAACTAATCCGCGATAACGCTCTTCTCGTTCCTTGTTATCCGTTACATCAAATAACACGCTAGTGAAGTCAACAAAGTTCCCCTTTTCGTCAAACACAGGAATCCCACGATCTCGAATCCATCTTACTTCACCATCAGGCTTTACGATCCGATAGAAGTTTGTTACAGGCTTTCCACCCTTTAACTCTTCCTGTCGCTGTTCTATAACCTGTAAATCCTCTGGATAAATAACTTTTTTCCACAAAAGCTGATCTCGGTAAAACTCATCAAGGGAATAGCCATATAACTTCTCCATTCCAGGAGTAATCATAAGATTATCCTCTTTTAAATCATGAGACCAAATCGCAACATCCAATGAATCAAAAATACTATTCAACCTTTGATTGCTCTTCTGCAAATCCTTAGTTGTCTTATTTACAGTTGCAAGCAAATAGATAAGTAAGGCAATCATTGAGAAATTCAATGTAATAAAAACAATGTGATATAACATACTGTCATGGTGAAAAAAGAAGTATAGAGTTCCCACTAAGATATTACAGATAATTATTAACGATATATACGACATCCATTTATGCTTAAAAATATTCATTAAAAACTCCCCTAGTGTCTAACCTAATACTTCTATTTTACATAGCGATGACAGTCCCTGTATAGGTCAAAAGCAATATACTTTGACCAATTTAGACAAAAGACGACAAATCCCCTACACTAAACAGGTGCTCTCTCCTAATGCTTAATCTTTGAATTTTTTAGGATCAACCATATACAAATTCGTTTCCTCTACAACAAAAGATTGGCGAGTGGTATCCGTTATTCGTTCATGCCTGTATTCATATGTATTAACAAGACGGGCGGCAATGCTGAGCTTTGCCTGTAAAGTTCACCATTATCTGAGTAATAAGGTAAAATGCCATTTTATACTCGTGGATCATGTAATCATTTAACATTTGAATGCTCTCCATATCATCATCCTCTAATTAAATTTAATTCTTTAAATTTACAAAAGAGTTGGATATAATACGAATATAGTTGGAATGATATCCAGCTCACATCAGGCCTTAAGCACTCGCCGACCAAAGTTTATGCTTAGGGTTTTTTCGTTCCCCTCATATTTACCCCTTCCATTTCCCTACAAAATTTACTATATCCTCCAATATTATAAGTTAATTTTCCAGAATATTATGTAATTTTATTGTAAATCTTGTAAACTTTTGATGTTATTTGTTGCAGATTGTAGCAAACTGTTATATGGATTAAATGATTCGTGTAAGGTTTAACTAAACCTCATCTCACCTTCAATAAAATCATACATCCCAACCCTAGCTCTATACTCTCTCCTGGATTCTTCCACAAATTGCTGATAAAGAATTGTATAAAAATATCCTTCAAAACTCTTATGTATTTTTCCTAGCTTTTGTGCAAATAGTGTTTGTTTAAAGGCTTCAATGACATGATCTACAAGAGACTCAATGTCTTGATGAAAATTCAGTTTATTGTATGCAACCATTACTGAATTCCATAGCTTATAAATGTCAATTGCTTTGAAGTAAGGTTTTACAACTTGTACAAATTCTTTAGGAATTGAGCCTGGTAGTTCTTCTATTTCTTCTTGAGCTGATTTCTCTTGTTTTTGTATTATATTTTTATTCTCACAGAGTGAACTTAATTTATTCTCTGTTTTATTAGGGGTGACAGGTGCCGTGACATCATGGGGTGACATCTTCGCTTGCAATGACCTGACAGAAGCAAAGGATTGTATGATGAGAAGGTTAACACCCTGTGACCCATTCATTCGTTTTGTTGCGATTTTCTTAACAATCCCCTTTCCCTCTAATGCATTCACCGCGCGAATCACCGTCCGACGACTTACACCAACCATTTCAGCAATATAGTCATACTTTGCAAATGACACCCCAATCACCTTAACCGAATGCCTCCATATCACACGTAGAACCTCAAGTGTTCCCTCTGATAACTCACTTTTATGCTTATATAAAAAACCTCGCACAGCCTGGTCCATCTCCTCGATCGTTTGGAACGATTGGTACTTCCTGATTGTCTCATAATTTAACTTTTCCACAGCTTGTCACTCCTTATTTAATAGAAAATAAGTCATCTTCACTGCTTATATAGGGATTTTTTGTGATTGAGTAGCGTCTCATTTAAAAAAATTTTTTTAAAAAAATTAAATTCAGACGCTACCCAATGACAGTTTTTCTCTATATATAGGGCGAAAGGAGGTGATCAGCATGGCAGATCAAGTTATTTTAGATAGCAACCTAAGCTTAATTTACGACATGGGGATGGACATCAATGGCAAGCCAATCTCTAAACGAAAAAGCTACAACAATGTAAAAACTTCTGCAACACCAGACCAATTGCTTCAAGTAGCACAAGCAATCGCTAGCTTACAAACTGAAACCTTAACACTTGTTGAGCGAAGCGACACACACCAGCTTACAGTTTAAGTTCCGCTAGATTATTAGGAAAGGAGGTGACATCATGGCCAAAACGTTAGAACTTCAATTTTTAAACACAGAAGGAAAAACAGTTAAGATCAACATTGATTCACCTATTGAACCTGTTGATACTGTTGCTTTAAACACAGTAATGGACACAATCGTCTCTACGAACATTTTCTTCTCAACTGGAGGGGACTTTGTTTCTAAAAAGGGAGCTAGAATTGTAGAGCGTAACGTAGAGGATGTTGTGCTTTCATAATAAGGTTTTGGGCTGACAATGGTTTTTTGTCAGCCTACCTTTATATAAAAAAAGAACCAGAAAGTGAGGTGCAAAACATGGAGCAATGGATATCATTCATCAGCGAGGTCGGCTTTCCTATTATTGTTACGCTGTATTTACTAAATAGGATTGAGAGCAAGCTTGATGCATTGAATCAGTCAATCCAGATGCTGCCTTCGCAGTTGGGGAAGGTTAATTAAATAAGACTATTTAAGGAGTGACGCATGAGCTCACTCTTTTTCTTTTTATTCAAAAGGAACTTTCGTTTCATAACCACTTTCAGCAATCACTACATTCTCTATTTTTTCAGAAGTTTCTTTATCTACTTGAATGACAAATGTTCTAGGTGTTGCATCAGATGTGCAATTCCCCTCTGGTTCAGACAATGGCAGTGTCATTGTTTTGTTGTCAGAGCTTACTTCAATATTTTCTATCTTGTGAGGACAACTACCCGATTCGTGAACCCCAATGAAAAAAACATCTTTTTCTTTAAAGTTAATACTCGGTAGTTTTTTCTCAAACCCATACAACTCCCATGTTTGTTCAAATTCTGATGAATTAACAGATTTCTTCACCATGTATTCAAACATTGGTCCTGTTTCTCTCACAAAGGCAATTTCGTGAAAATTTTCTGGCAATGTCTTTTCACTTGCTACCACATCTTTGTCATTTGGCTTACTTTCGGTAGTAGGCTCATTGCTACAGCCGAATAATAATAACGGTATAAATACAGCCAGTGCGAGTAATGATTTGTGAATTTTCATTTCATCCTTCTCCCCTTTCTCTATTCGATTAGACGACTATTTTATGTGAAAGTTTCATATTACAGGTGAATGCATTAGTGCTTTTTAGAAAATTAACCCTCTCCTATTTCCGCTTTCTCTTTTTAGTTAAACTCGCTCGAACACACGCATACTCTATTAACCTCTCAATAAAATCAGAGCCATCACCACTCGTAATGGCTCGATTGCCTGGAATTGAACCTAAATAAACTTGTCCATCAACAATCAAATCAGGCGCGTGTTTTTCCACACGAGCAATTACCTCACTGTTTTTAAACCCATTTCTTCTTCCGTTATGGAAAACATGATCAACATTAAGCTGCAAAACATTTGATGAATCACCAGATCTATCTCTTGCAACAGCTAGATACGTATTTCCTGCGCGATTACCATAGACAGGATCATTCTCGAAAGCCGGTGTTCCAAAGACGGCAATTCTATAGATTTCATGTTTCCCCTTTAAATTTTTCACGATAAAACTACGATAGTACCCGGGAAAAGCACCTCCACTTGCATTACCGAATGAAAAATATCCGTAGGACAAGTCTTCTTCTATTTGTGACTGATATTTCCCACTAATCATAATATCTCCACATAAAATATAATTTTGCAACTCCGAGAGAAATGGGTGCATATCAGCTTGCGTCCCCTCACCAATATACCCAGCATCAAGTAAAAATTGAACATATCGATTATATGTGGTCAAGTCATATGTTAACCGCCGCAAAGGACGAAATGAGGTATATTCCACTTTTCCTTTGATTAGCTCTGAATATGTATAAAGTTCCTTCGTTAGAGGTATAGTTTTCTTACCTTGAACTTCATATAGTTCTATATTTTGACCGTTTGCAATGCCAATATATTTGGCTTGAAGGACCTTATTATAGGCTTTTACCTGTTCCAGTGTATGATCTGTTAATTCTATATGCTTAGCTTTTAACTCTAATACTAGTAAGGCATGCTCTTTACCTTCCCTATCTTTATGCCAAACCACAATATCCGCTCGTTGCTTCGATGTGTGATCTATTTGTTTGAGGGCAAATTCAGTACTTATCGAATCTCTAGGTATCTTCATTTCTTCGATTAAAACCTGTAGTAACTGCTGTCTAACCTCTTCTTCAGGGGTATACTGCAGGAAAATTTGTCTACAAGGATCATATAACAGCTTCTGTCGTCCACTTTTATAGGTCTTCATCTCGCTTCTTCCCTTTTGTACAACTTCACAGGAAGGCGATCAACCATCCCCACATCAATAAATTCTATATATCCTTTTGAGAGAAATAAGATCTCGGTTGTAATCGTCGTGTGTGTTTGTCTTGAAATATCGTAAAGTATGACTCTATTATCAAATTCTGCTGAATGCAGCACTAGAAAGGTTGTGAACATTTCTTCCTCTGATTGGTCATGACTTTCGTTTATTACTGCGAAAATATCATATGGATTTGATAAGAGTAATTGCTTTATTTGTGATTGAGATAAGCTTGTGTTTATTAGATGAAAATCTTGACCTCGTTGCGTAATGACTGAAGGGAACATGAACTAGTACTCCTTTTTATGGAAATTTACTTTATTATAAAAAAATTTCAAATCAGACGCTACCCAAGTCTCCTTTTTCTATATATAAGGGGTGAAAGGAGGTGATCAGCATGGCAGATCAAGTTATCTTAGATTCTAACCTAAGCCTAATTTACGACATGGGGATGGACATCAACGGCAAGCCAATCACTAAACGTAAAAGCTACAACAATGTAAAAACAGCTGCAACACCGGACCAATTGCTTCAAGTAGCACAGGCAATCGCTAGCTTACAAACTGAAACATTAACACTTGTAGAGCGTAGCGACACACATCAGCTTACAGTTTAATTTCACTAGACTATTAGGAAGGGAGGTGACATCATGGCGAAAACTTTAGAACTTCAATTTTTAAACACAGAAGGAAAAACAGTTAAGATCAACATCGATTCACCAATTGAACCTGTTGATACTGCTGCCTTGAATACAGTAATGGACACAATCGTCTCTACGAACATTTTCTTCTCAACTGGAGGGGACTTTGTTTCTAAGAAGGGAGCTAGGATTGTGGAGCGTAACGTTGCTGACGTTGTGCTTTCATAATGGAATGGGGGTTGGGGCTGACAGGGGGGTTTCTGTCAGCCTCTTCTTCATTTCGACAAAATTCGGGTGGTGCCAGGCACCACTAAAACCCCCTTCCCGCACCACCCTCATACTGTGCTCCCCTTCTTGCGTGTACTATTCGAGGTTCATTCGACAAAAACCGGGAAGTGACAGGCACCATCTTGGAACTTCCCCTCCGTTTCTGTATAATACTTCTATATTAATTCTGTTTAAGGGACAACTTTAAGTCATAACTCTCGAACAAGCATCATACATCTTTTCAAGGTAGTTTTTCTAACTTTCAATGAACACAGGAGGTTACTATGAATCTAATTGAAGTACAGCCCGTTAAATTTAGTTTTTTTGAAAAACCGCCCGCTTCCTCTATGAATCAAGCATTTGTTTATGAAAATGCTGAGCATAACTATGAGGTTGTTAAGAACGGAGACCGCCTTTCTCGAAGTGATTTACGCGCAGGTAAATACACGAAAGTTTATATTGTTGATATGAGCATCCAAAACTTCAAAGATGTAAGTGAGTACCCGTCACTTGACCGCGGCCGTAGCTTTCAGATTGATTTATCGATAGATTACAAGGTTATTGACCCTATTTCTCTCGTGCAGCAAGGAGCTGGAGAGATTGTTACGTTTATTAAGAAAAAGCTCCCATATTGGCTTGAAGAAATCACTGTTGACTATTCAATTGAAGATATTAAACGTGTGAAAAAGCATATTGAAGATCTTCACGAGCACTCATCAATGGTGACTGGACTTAAGCAGGTTGGCATTGTTGTTTCTGACATCAATGTTCTCGTAAAGCAAAGCAGCAGTGATCAGGAGCACGATAAAATGTTCAGAGAAGTGGACAAAGATCGTGAGCTTCGAAGATATATGCAGGAATACGAGCTTGAGGATGCCCGTTTTATCGCATCCCAAATTCAGGATGAAATTAAATCTGGTAATCTTTTTAACGCCCTGCTTATTGCTGAGAAAAATGAAGCAGCTGCTGACATTATTAAAAATCGGATTGCTAATGAAGAAAGATTTCGAATGGAAGTCCAAGAACAAGTCAGAACAATGCTGTTAGATCCTACTGTAGATGAGGTTGAAGCAAGAAGACAGCTAACGAAAATGAACATGTATTTTCCTGTCGAGAGGTAGAGATTCACAAAAGGAGAGTCATATAAGTGGAATCGATTATTAATCAAGTATTCTGGCTATGGGTCCCTCTAGCTCTTTTGCCCATATGGCTGCGAATTGGTCTTACTGTTTTTCTAGTCATACTTGTTGCGCGACCGATCATCATTCGACTATCACCGAAACTTATTCAATGGACGGCACTTCTTTTAACAAAGGGAGTCGAGCTGCTCTCCTATCCGGTGATGCTCGGATTTCACCGCTATCTAGCAAAACAAAGAAAAAATGGATACTATCATATTCCGGTTTGGCTTGAAGGTAGTGAAGAGGTTTTTGCGCTGCTCATAAAAGGGCTAACAAAGATACAAGACCTTTCAAGAAAACGAAAGAGAAACAGCATTCTAGCCAATCGAATCGTACGAACTTTTGCCATCATGTCGGCCATTTTACTGCCTCTTGCAGTCGTTAACAATCCAACAGCGTCGTATTCAGAAACATGGCATCGCTTTGACAACTGGGTCTCAACGGAAAAAGTAGAAAAAGAGCTCGGATTTCAATTAAGTAATACACAAAACAAAATCCTTGGTCGAGTAAACCAAGCCACAGCTAAAATAAATCCAGTTGAATTTGTTTTAACAAAGGACTTCAAAGAAGGCGGAAACATCCGCTCCACACCGTCTCTAAAAGGAAAAATTGTTGGTAATTTCTCAACCGGAGAGGTTGTTACCTACCTTGGTGAGGAAGAATATGATGATAGTGGGATACGATGGTTGAAGGTTGAAGCAGAGTCAGGAGAGGTTGGTTGGGTTTCTTCGAGGATTGTGGTGAAGAAGTAGGTTGGTTGGTGCCTGTGCGTGGCTCGGGGTGGTGCCTGTGGCTCGGGCGTGCCTGTCACTTCCCGAAGTTTGTCGAATGCGGTTGGGGGGCCATGGATCGAGGTGGATCGGGGTGGTGCCTGTCACCACCCGAATTTTGTCGATTAGAACCTTATACTTTCCGCATATGACCAAGCCCCATCCAAAGAAATAAACACAAAAGGACCGCATGAACATGACGGTCCTTTTCTACTCATCAAAATATACCTAAGAACTTCTTCTTCTTAATTTCTAGTGGAGGCTGCCTATAAATCGTATTTCCTTCCACGACAAGCTGAGCATTTTCTTGGAACATATAAGTAAGCTCACTACCAAATTCCTTTTCAATTTCATCATAAGCTTCTCGTAAACGAAACGTTCGACCTGAGAGATTATGTGCGTCAGATGCAATAAAATGAGCCTGACCTGCTTCAATTAACTGTAGTGAAAATTTCTTTATTTTCTTCCCAAAATGCCCGGTAACACTAGAAGCAGTTACTTGTGTAGCTGCACCTTTTTCAATTAATTTATAGAGAATACTTGGATGTTCAATAATCTCTGAATTCCGTTCAGGGTGGACAATAATAGGTAAAAGGCCAGCTAATTGAATATCAAATAGCAATTGCTTCGTATATCTTGGCACATGGTTTGAAGGCAATTCAATAAAAAGGTATTTTGAGTAATTAAGTGTTAAAATCTCACCCTTCTCATAATCCGCTAAAAGATCACCGTATATTCGTGTCTCTTGACCAGGCAAAATCTCGATAGATAGATCTTGTTCTTTAATCCGTTCATTTAACTCGATCACTTTATCCTTAATATCCGAAGCCTTATTGACGTATTTTCCGTTGTTATGGTGTGGTGTTGCAATGATTTTCGTAATACCCTCATTAGCAGCATGCCTTAACATATTCAATGTATCTCCGAAATCCTTTGCACCATCATCGATCCCTGCCAGAATGTGGCTATGAATATCAATCATGTAACCCCCTACCTTTCTATTAAGACTATACAAAATTTCAATATTACTATTATCGTATACTTAATACTAGAAGTCTATATTCTAAATTAAGCCAACATATATATCTATCATTTGGTATCGGTCGTATGATTGATCTACAAAAGAGTAATAAAATAGGGCCGTGATGATCCTTTACCTTCAACTAACAAAAAAGAGAAGTGTGTGAACACCTCTCTTTACTCAACCTATGATTCGACAATCTTCGGGAAGTGACAGGCACCATCCCCACAGGCACCATCCCCACCCCCTCACTGTCTTCTTTCCAGATAAACCTCCACCCACGGCCGAATCGAAATATAAAGCCCTGCTATAATTAACCAGCCAAAAGCAAGATACGTCCAGCCTTTGAAAAACTGTAGCGTATAATTATAGCCCGTCAAAAACATGATTCCTGGGAAAGCAAAGATCAGGATAAATGTTAACCAAAGGGCCCAACGCGTGCACATCTTGGCATCTTTCATCAATTGCTTATCTTCCATGATTAGATAACCTCTCTTTCTGTTGCAAGCTGAAGTTCCTTCTCTTCTTCATCAAAGCTCTTGAATTGATCCTTCATTGCTTCAAAATCAAATTCCTGCTTGGAAATTAAGGCATGACCTATTGAAATAACTCCACTCACCACAAACACTGTTACATTTCCATACAGCATCGCATGTAGTTGACCTAGTGATTCGACTGTAATTGCTCCGGATAGCATATTAGCAGAAAGTAACCAAACAGTAATTCCCGATACCATTCCAGCTAACGCCCCATAAAAACAGCCATTGTTCGTTGCTCGTTTCCAAAGGAGACCAATTGTTAAAGGAATAACCGCACCACTGACGAAAATACCCATTGCCATGTAAACAAAACCTAGACCAATTCCAATATTAAAAAGTAAAACTGACAGAATACCCATTGCAAGGCCGAAACTTAATGTAACAATACGTGACACCTTTAATGTTTGCTTACTACTTGCTTTTGGATTAATGGATTTACGATAAATATCCGTTACAATAATATTCGTAATAGCTGTTAGCTCTGCTGCACCTGTTGACATAACCGCCATGAA
This sequence comes from Bacillus sp. AFS040349, assembly GCF_002577655.1. Classification (NCBI taxonomy): domain Bacteria; kingdom Bacillati; phylum Bacillota; class Bacilli; order Caryophanales; family Bacillaceae; genus Bacillus; species Bacillus sp. AFS040349. Next base: position 37,918 of record NZ_NUMC01000017.1, read on the forward strand.
CAACATCACCAAAAACAGAATAGAACCCACACTACCTAGTAACTCAGCTGCCATTAAAGGAGCAGAGGCATCCGGGTCGGTAATATTTAACCCAAGTCCCGCTGCCGTTACCCCTAAGAATGTAGCAATCGCAAACGGAATCGAAAACCATGCAATCCCACCGTAGATATATGCTTTCGATGCTGCACTATCTTTACTCGCAATCGCTCGTTGCCAATACGACTGATCCACAAACACAGTACCAAAGTTACCAATAATATTAATCATTCCAAAAAGAAGTCCTGGTACTGAAGCCATTGTTAGCATTTGTTGTGATTCTGGTAAAGCGCGCAACCCATCATAAATTGTATTTACACCAAATTTCATATACACAACTGTTGCAAAAATCGTTAAAATAACAAAAATCATGACCGTATTTAAATAATCTGCAATAAATGATGCTTTTAAGCCGCCAATCATCGTATAAATCGTAAACGTCAGTGGAATGAGAAGTGCCGCCACATAAACATTCATTCCTGTTAATGAATTTAGAGCGATTGCGCCGCCTAAAATAACCATCGCTGTTACAATAATATTTGTCATAAGAGCAAAGAACATCATTAGCTTATGATTTTTTTGATCAAATCTTTTCCCAATAAACTCTAAAAACGTATGTGCCTTAGGCGCCTTTCGTTTTAAATGAATCGCAACAATGGCAAATAATAATACTTGAATACAGGCCCCTGCCGCATACCAGTACGGCCCACTAATACCATACTGAAATCCTGTTGATGAAGACATCATCAACGTTGCTGCCCATGTCCAAGCTGCAATGATCGATGCACTCGCTAGCCCAATCCCCACACTTCGCCCAGCCGTACTAAATTCCTCAGCTGTCATCTTTGTCTTCGAACGACGCTGCATAATGATTGTTAAACCAGTGAAAAACACACCGAAAATAAGTAAAATCATATATCCCGTAGTTGATGTTAACATGAACCTACCTCCTATTTATAAAAGCTAACAAAGCAATTACTCCCAGATAAAATAAATGTGATTAAATCTAACATGTCTAAGTATAGTGAATTTTCTAATTACTAATCAAATGACTTGTTAGATTTTCTAACATTGTAATTTTATGGGCAGGGGCCTTTGGTTTTAAAAAGGGGCAAGATATGTAGGTTTTAACGTCCATTACAGGACCTTTACTCTCTTCTTAGATTTATTCAGTTGTAGGTTCTATCTAGCAACGTTCGACAAAATTCGGGGAGTGACAGGCACCAGCTCCCACTCCCGATACAAACAGCAGAAAACGACAAAAATCGGGTGGTGACAGGCACCACCCGATTTTCTATTCTACTCTCTATCTCTACCTTGTTCTAACAGCGAACGGCCTACTTCACTTAGTTGTTTTTTGTTTTCGTTTTTCACTGAGCCTTGACCTTGTTTTGCTGTTTCAGAGCTGACTGATGCAAAAATGCTGTTGGCTAGTAGGCGGTAGCTTGCTTGTGTGTGTGCTCTAAAGGCAAGGTCGTTTGCAAATAGAGTGATGTTTGAGTCTTCAAGATTTTGCGTGAATGCTAGTGTTTGACCTTTTGCAGCGTCATGTCCTGGCCACCAGCCCGCAACGTAGAAGTCGTTACTGTTACTTACAGTTGCTAATACTTCAGCTTCCTTAGGAACAGATGTAATCCACGCACCATTTGTTGTGTATAGCAGTTCGTTTGCTTCGTATCCAGAAGTTAGGATATGATCTGTTACATTAGCTTTTAATAAGCCTTCATGACCTGGGCTTGTGTAGTTGAAGTCGTAGCCTTTTAAGACTCCGCTCTCTTTGACAGCATTAAGAGCATAAACTCCAATTCCAACATATGCCTTTCCTACTAAACTATCGGCATTAAAATCATCTCTGTCACTAACAACAACGTCAGCTTCTTCAGCATTATCAACTACCTCAAAACCAAGTTCTTTCACTGAGAACTTTAGTTGCGCTGATCCCGACACTGCCACTTTAGGAAGAGTTAATTTTTCAGTTTTTACTTTTTGAGCTGTCCCAGCTGATGTAGCTTCGAAGTAATAACCTTTATACTTAGCTAAATCAGTTGTATTAACGATATAGTCACCTTTATTCACATTACCCTTCGTTTCCAATGCCTTTTCAACAGTTTTTCCGTCTTTTAAAAGCTTGTTGACTAGCTTTACAGTGTCATTATTCGTGTTCGATAGGATTTGCTTTGGTGAATTACCAGTGATTTTTCCTGTTGGTAACTTAACACTTTTCACTTCTTTCGTAAGCTTATCAAAAGCATCCTCGTCACGAACTTCTTCCAAGTCAAATCCTCTTAAGTCAGAGAAATTAACAACGATTGGATCGTACATTGCACCCCAGTCTGAAACATCGTCACCTTCGTAAAGCATGGCGTTTGCTAAGCCACGTTTTGCTTGATCCATTGGGACGATATATGTTCCCTTCGGATATACGGTTCCATCCACTCTTGCTGTAATTAACATTTGCTCTACTTCTACTCCATTGCGAAGCAAGTAATCAACCATTTTCGCTGCTTCTAATGGGTTCTTTTGTACTTTTTCATCGACTGGAATGACGTAATATTCAGGGAAGAAATTCGCATTTCCTTCTCTTGTACGCCCGATTGATTGTCCAGCTGCATTCACAAAATACTCATCTACCGCACGATCGTCTTCACCATTTACTCCACGTTCAAAAATTTCAAGCTGATTTTTATACAATTTATCCTTATTTTCTGTTACATAAAGGGCTGCCCCAAGTCCAGCACCATACATAGCATCATACCCATTTTGGCTTAGTGCAGGTGTTTCAACTGTATGACCTAATGAACCATGTAGCATCGCATACATTGCCGTATAAGCAGGCGTCATATCATCCCAGCCATCGCCATAATCAAGAGCTGGAATTTCATAGGAATCATAAGCTGAATTACTAATTCCTGCATCTCCCATTGAATGAGCTTGCTCAATCATGTTTCCATAAAGTAAATCGTATTCAAAGTTCGGATTATGTGGTGGTGTTGTTGGCTCAATTAAGAACCCACTCACATAGCCGTGCAGATCAATAAATGATAGTGGTGTCCACTTTGCAATTTCTTGTGTTACTTCTTGTGTTTCAATTTGTGTTTGATAGTGGTTATCACGATTTAAGTCAAAGCCATTGGCATTTGCTCTCGTGTTTGCCACTCTTCCATCAGGATTGTTCGTGAACATATAAAGGAAAATCACGTCATCAAGAACATCATCAACATTTAACGTGACAGCTTTTTCTTGTTTATTTTCACCTGTATTAAAAGTAATTTCGTCTTCTAGTGCAAACTTCTTGAATAACTCAACCTGTGCATCCACACCTTCTACTTCATCAGGGTGAATATTGTTAATCCAAACGGGAACCTGGTAATCGCCCATTTCTCCGTCTTCTAACTTTTCTAGTAAACTCTCAGGATCTTCTAATGCAGTTGGTAGAGTTTCATTTAAATACTTGTCTACCGCTTCTTTATCTCTAGCTAAAACAACAAAATGCAGGTCACGACCTTCTACTGATTTCCCAAAGTTTTGGTATTCAAGGTAGCGATCATTAGTTTCTTCTGCTTTTTCAAAAACTGAATCAATCGTTGGCTTCAATTCATCATAAAAATGAAATTGGTCATATACATTTAGTTCGACCGTCTGTGCTGCCTTCTTATTACTAGCTTTGTCCACTAATGCTAGTTCGTAATCACCAATAAATTGCTGATATTGAGTACGAATTGTTCGGTTTGATAGATTGTCTGTGTCGTAAAGAAGACCGAACTCTAAAGTTGCTTCGATTTTTGTTCCACTTACGAAATGTGGCTCCTCAATCACCTTAATGAAAGGGTCTCCTGTGTATGTATTGTCCTTCTTAACCCACTTTTTCCACTCTGAAAGCTTTTTGCCTTCAAATTGAAATTCTAATTGACTTAAATCTACTTTCTTTCCAAAATCCGCTTGAACTTCAACTGTTCTCGCTTCAGTTAACGAGAATAAAGTCCTATTACTCTCTAACTCTATTACATTGTCCGCTGTTTCAGCAGCTGAAACCGGAAGAACTGGTTGTGCGAATAGAGTTAATACTAATAAAAATGCTAATAAACCTGAAAACCTCTTCTTCAATAAACTCATCCCTTCTTATATGTTTGCTTAATAGAATACATAATAATAGTAATGGAAAATTCTGAATCTTAAAAGAAAAAATGTTCGGGATACGAAAGAAATATTTCGACAAACTCCCCATATACAATCTACTCTTCTACTTAGCTCCCTTTACACTCCAACAGTCACTCTATCTTTTAGCCAATAGTAGTATCAATAGCCCACAAATGTTAACAAAAATCTTCACATCCACCCCAAAGTTCTAGCATTCTATTAATACTGATATATTTGAAGTTTAGTATGTAATTTTACCTATTTCCATTTTTACGTAAGATCCTTTAACAGGCTTTCTATATGTTAAACACAAATTATCTTTTCCTACTGCACAAAAACATTTAGAACAAGTAGTTAGATGAGTTTTAGAAGAGAAGACCCTTGATTTAAAAAAACGTGATCATCCCTCCCATCAAAAAGAAGCAAAGGAGCCCACCCTTTGCTTCTTTACTTTTTAAATACAGCTATTGTTGTAGATTCTTAGAATTCCCTACAGCAGCTGTATTAAAATCATCTTCCTCTAGCTTCCGAATAGCATATCCCTTTGTATATGGCGCAAGGAATCCATATAATGCTGAGAACATGAATCCGCCTAGGTTAAAGATTGCCCATGGTAGGAATTCAAAGTTACCTACACCTAAAGTGGTTGCCATGAATACGCCGGAAACAGTCCAAGGCATTAATACTTCTGTTATGGTGATCGAATCTTCCATATTTCTTGATAGATTAACTGGATGTAGCTTCTTTTCTTTATATACTTTTCCATAAATATCTTGAACTAGGAAAAACGATACAAGGGCGTTTGATGTACAGTTAATCACTGCAAAGCCAGTGACAAGTGCGGAGAACGTGATGCTGCCGATTGTTTTTAGGTGAACGATGATACGCTCTAGAATGACGTTTAGGGCTTGAGAAACTTCTAGGGCTGAAGCAAAGAAAAAGGCAACAAAGACAAAGAAGGTAGCGTTATACATAGAATAAAGGCCGCCGCGGTTTAGTAATGATTGCATTTCTTCACTAATCGTATTTTCGCCAAGCATGTCAACATGAAAACCAGAAACAGCTGAAGCAAATAGATTTGATACAGATGCGCCTTGTGTGATCCATGCAAGAACTAAAGCAGTAATCGCTGAGGTGAATAAAACTATAAGTGGTGGCTTTTTCATTAAGGAACCTGCAATAACAACGATTGCTGGGATCAATAAGAATATGTTTAAGTTAAATAATTGATCAAGGCCAGTCATCATTTCCTGAATACTAGCTAGCTGTGTAGAATCTTTTTCAATCCCAAAACCTACAAATGTAAAAACAATAATGGCAATAAGAGAGGATGGAATGGTTGTATATAACATGTGCTTAATATGTTCATAAAGGTTAGATCCTGCAGCAAGGGAGCTCATATTTGTTGTATCTGATAGAGGAGATAACTTATCACCAAAATAAGCCCCTGAGACAACCGCACCTGCAGTGATCGCTAATGATAAATCCATTGTTTGAGCTATACTCATAATGGCAACACCAATCGTTCCCGCTGACCCCCAAGAGGTACCAACACAGGTTGATACAATGGCTGTCACCAAGAAGGCTAATAAGTATAAGTAGCTTGGATCAATAATCGCAAGACCATAATACACAAATAAAGGAATTGTTCCTGAGATCATCCAGGTTCCTATTAAAAGCCCGATGCTAAATAAAATAAGGATAGCTGGTAGCGCCTTTTTTATTTTTTCTCCCATTACGCTGATGATCGTATCCCATTTGTGCCCGTTCACAACAGCGAAAATTGTGAAGACAACTCCTGCAAATAATAGCATTAATTCTGCTGGATACTTTAATATACCGATACCACCAATAAAAATGACTAACGAAATAATAATAGGAAGTAATGCCATCCCTAATGAAGGGCGTTTCATCGTAGCCTCACTCATATATCAACTCTCCTCTACATTTTTTTATAGTTGTTGAAATCCATGTTCTAAGTCACTAATTTGAAGGTCTGAACCTTCTAACCCTACTGATAATCGAATTAATCCTGGTGAAATTCCTTGTTGCTTTAAAATCTCTTCATTGTTTACCTTCACTGGTGCGTTCACAAGGCTCTCAAACCCTCCCCAGCTAACACCAATTTTGAATAGTGACAGGCCATCAATGAATTTGCATACACTAGAGAAGTTAGCCTCTTTAAGTTCAAAGCTCAAAAGACCTGTAAACCCTTTCATTTGTTGTTCTAGAAATGGCTTACCCTTCTCAAGGCTAGGGTGATAAATGCGCTCAACTTCTTGCTTTGACTGTAGATAATCAATAATTTTCAAGGCATTTTCATGATGTTGCTTTAAACGAATGGGTAATGTTCGCAAGCCACGAATAATTAAAAATGCATCATTTGCTCCTAACACAGAACCATTTAGCTGGTACCCATATTTAAAAATTTTATCAACTAACTCAAAACTACCGATTACCGCTCCGCCAACCACATCACTATGACCACCGATATATTTCGTTAGTGAATGAATCGATAAATCAAAGCCTAATGTTAGTGGTTTTTGAAAAATCGGTGTTGACCAAGTATTGTCAATCGCTGTGATAATCCCCCTTTCTTTAGCTATAGTTGCGACAGCTTGAAGATCGACTATATTCATAAGCATTGTCCCTGGACTCTCTACATAGATCATTTTTGTGTTGTCCTGGATTGCATCATTTATGTTGTTTAGTTCATGATCAACATAACTACAGGAAATGTTGAATTTCTTGAGGTGTGTCAGCAATTGAGTTGTAGGTCCGTATATATTATTGATAAACAATACATGATCTCCGCTTTCTAGAAGCGAGAAAAAAACGGCACTAATGGCCCCCATTCCAGAACCAAAGCATTTACACTTATCCCCCCTTTCAAGTGCAGCTAGCTTTTTTTCGAGAACTTCAACTGTTGGATTCACCCCTCTGGAATAAACGTAATGCTCCCTTTCCAAGTTTTGAGCCTCGGTAAATTCCTTGAAGTTTTCAAAAGCAAAAAGACTCGTTTGATAAATTGGTGGAGAAATAGATCCGTGATGTTGTGAAGGATCTTCGCCAAAGTGGGTGCATATTTTTTCATCGATGTGAAGCATAAGTAAGTCAACCTTCTTTCCTTTAACTAAATTCCAGCATCCTTTCACCACCTATACTATCATACTATCAACCTGTATGAAAGCTCTAAATATTCTGATTTATATTTCCTTTTTTAAATTGGATAAATAAAAGGGATTATTATACACTTAAAGCAAGATACATTAGAGGTGAATTGTATACATGAAAACTTTTAAAAAAAGGAGACTATCTGAATTAGTCGCTGATGAAATAAAGGAATATATAAAGCAAGAGGACCTCAAAGAAGGAGATCGCCTACCTCCTATTTCTACATTAGTTGAAACACTAGGTATCGGCAGATCATCACTACGAGAAGCTCTACAGTTATTAGAATCACAGGGTTTTTTAGAAATTTTGAATGGAAAAGGAACCTTCGTCAGAAACAGTAAGCCATTCCAAATTCAAACTTCCTTCGATATTGACAATGAGAAACAATTTTTATTGGAAGCATTAGAGGTAAGAACTGCCCTTGAAGGAAAAGCAGTTGATTTGGCTGCAAAAAGAGCAACACGTGAAGAAATAGAGAAAATGGAATATCATTTAAAGGTTTATGTACAATGTATCGAAAATAACGAACGAGATGAGGCCAACATGGCTGACTCCTTATTTCACCAAACCATCTATGAGGCAGCCAATAATGAATTATTAAAAACCATCATCGACTCTGTATGGGATACCTTTCATGAATTTTGGAACGAGCCGTTTGGAATTCAAGACATCTTCGATAAAAGCTATCCGTACCACGAAGAGCTGCTTCAAGCTATAAAAGAGAAAGACCCAGAACGAGCTTCAGCTGCTTTCTTGAAGATCATGGACTTTGTTAGAAGGGCTATTGAAAAGATATAACTTTGTGGGTTAAGGAGCCCCCCTCTACTAGAGTGTGGGGGGTTTGAACATATCTTTTTAAAAACCACTCATTGCTTTCGTAACGAGGAGTGTTATTTGCTAGCAATCGACAAACTTCGGGAAGTGACAGGCACCAAATAAAAGCCGTTGCTTTCCTCTTCTCCATTAGAATATTTTTTTGTATAATAGACATATACTAAAAAGAGAAGTGCGCTAACACTTCTCCCTGCAACCTCTACCGTCAGGGTGGCGGTTGTCAACATTATTTATGTTTTTGAGAACCACCCTTTAGCTTCCTACGGCGCGGGGTGGTTTTCTTGTTTTCTAAAACGTTCTTTCGAAAGAAATATGCACTAATTTCCCGTACAATTCCCTTCAAAACTTCCCGTAGAACTTCAAGAAATGTTTCCATGGTTATCACCCCCTTTCCTCTAAAGGAAAGAAGACCAACAACCAACCACCCTCACAATATTCAGTTGCAACCTTATATTACCATAATCTACCTAGTGTAATAACTATCAATCTTCGACAAATTTTGAGTAGCCCCTGTGAGGAGAAAAAACCTATATTTTGTGTAGAAAACTAATGGTTATATGTGAGGAACCCTTCAAGGTTGATGCAGTAAATGTAAAGGTTGTCATTAAGTATATTGGAATATATTCAAACCATACAACTAAGAGTGTGATGTAATCATTCTAAGAGCAATACTCATACTTGCCCAACATGTGGTCCTGGACTGATAAAAGAAACTGAAGTCGGTGTATGTACGATTGTGGTGATAAAATTTTTAGTGATGGTTCATTCTTTTATATAAATTGATCGCTTAAAACGGATAGATGAAATTTGTTAAAAACTTAATAATCCTAGCAGTTCAAAACCTTCTTTATTCATGTACACAAAAAAGAAAAGTGCGCTAACACTTTTCTTTTTTCAAGTCTGCATACTTCACCTTAGTCCTAGCCTACCTTCCTCCATAAACAATCCTCTTCAACTCCGCCTTCTCTCCACCAACCAACATAATATCCTTTCCTTTATCCCGGTCATAAGCCGTGAAACTGACTACTTTTTCACCCGAGTTGATAAATAGCTCAATAGAATGTAAGTCAATGTAGAGAGATAGCTTGATATTTTCATCGCTGTTTGTCGATAGGTCCTCCACCTTGATGTTACCTTCATCACCATAATCTGAAGATAAGAGTAATACATTGTTTTCAACATCTACTTTGATATTTGTTGACTTTTCCCCTTCCTTATTCAGCTTAATGGTGAATTCGCCACTAGTTTTAGGCACAACCACTTCCAAAAAGCCGGTTGTTTTCCCTTCAATATGCATTTCTTCTCCTTCAGTCAACTGAACAATCTCACCAATAACAGATGGAGAAAAATAGTTCTGTGTATCAATAAACGGTTGTTGAACAAGCCGTTCGTTGATTACGTTTAATTTCCTCGGTAATGACATCATTCCATTAAATCCATATTCTTTCGGTGGATTTGTTTGGTTCCACCTGTGCATCCATCCAATTAACAAACGTTCTCCATCCTTCCCCTCTGTTGATTGGGGCGCGTAGAAGGTTTGACCATAATCTAGTAAGCCCTTATCGTCCGGAGTGAATTTCCCTCTTTCAAAATCCATCTTGCCAATCAGATATGCTGTTGTATTTGGAACATCCTTTGTATATTCAGGATCACATGGCATTTCAGAGAATAAAAGAACATCTTTTTCATCAACTTTAAACAAATCTGGGCATTCTAATAATTTATTTTCTTCGAAGGTAGATTGAAAGATTGATGAATGATAGGTCCATTGAACTAAATCCAGAGACTTAAACATAATAATCTCGCCACGCCTCTGAGCATTTCTAACAGATAATACACAATAATACACACCATTAACCTCAATAACCTTAGGATCTCTAAAGTCACAAATTAAATAGTCTTCCGGTAACTGCTTTTCACCGATCACAGGGTTTAGCTTATGTTTTTCAAAAGTAATTCCATCTTCAGATATCGCAATACACTGGCGTTCCGCAATCTCAGATTCTACTTTGTCAAAGCCTAAGTTCGGATCAACATGACCCGTGTACATGACATATAGCTTTCCATCCTTTTCAATCGCACTTCCTGAGAAACAGCCATTCGCATCATAGGCTTTGTCATTTGCCATTGCCACAGGGAGGTATTCCCAGTCAATGAAATTCTCAGTTACGGCATGCCCCCAATGCATATCACTCCAGACAATATCGTAAGGGTAGTATTGGTAAAACAAATGGTATTTTCCTTGATAAAAAGTAAAGCCATTCGGGTCGTTCATCCATCCAATTTCAGGTGAAAAATGATAGATTGGACGGTTATTTACGTTGTTTTTGTTTTGTTGAATATATTCGTTTGCTTTTTGTAATTTATTCATTTTGCACCTCGCTTATTTAATTCCACTCTGCATTGAGCCTTCCACAATATACTTTTGGAAAATGATATATAAAACAACAATCGGGATCGTCACGATCGTTAACGCAGCCATGATATGACTTGTGTAAATATTGTACGTATCACTGAAAATTGCATTTAACGCCACTTGAATTGGCATTAAGTCTGCATTTGATAGAGCCATAACCGGCCATAAGAAATCATTCCAAGATGCTAAGAAGGTTAGTATTCCTACGGTGATATACATGTTTAAGCTTGAAGGAATCACAATTCGGAAAAAGCAGCCAATCTCACTTAATCCATCAATTTTTCCAGATTCAATCAACTCACCAGGGAAAGATAAAAAGTGCTGTCTAAATAGGAAGATGTTCATCACATTCACGATAAATGGCAATAAATATCCTGGAACACTGTTGATTAATCCCATTTCATTAACAACTAAAAACAACGGAAGAATGGTTGCTTCAATCGGAACAATCATCAGCGCAATAATAAAAATCAAAATCCAATCTTTAAACGGAAAGACAAATCGTGCTAGAGCATATCCAGCTAAGGAATTAATTGTTAATCCAAACACGACTGTTAAGGACGCGTAGATTAAACTATTTCCAACGTTTTTAAAGATATTATAAAATCCTAGTAATTCTGTATAAGATTTTAACGATAGATCAGAAAACCTTGGCAAGATCGCATAAATTGATCCAATATCTCTGTAAATCACTTCGTCAATTTTGAAGGATGATAGCACCATCCATAGCAGAGGAATTAAGAATTGCAGGGCAATTAAGGTTGCTAGGATATAAAATAATAGTTTTTTGATGATCTTCATGCTGCCCGCTCCTCTCTAAATAATTTTTTAATCACCATCGAAACAAATACTAGGAAAATTGTAAACACAAGAGTAACAGCACTGGCATATCCGATGTTTCTATGTCTAAATCCATATTCATAGATATATTGAAGAATGGTCATTGTTGAATAATCTGGTCCACCACCGGTCATGACCATCGGTTGGACAATTAGCTTGAAGGCTTGAATCGTTGTTGTTATGACTAAAAACATTAATATGGGTTTTAATGAAGGAATGGTAATATATAAAAACTTCTGAAACGCATTTGCCCCATCAATGTCAGCTGCTTCATATAAGCTTCCATCAATATTTTTTAATCCTGCCAAGAAGATCATCATTTGATATCCACAACCTGACCATGCGGAAATCACCACAATGGTATACATCGCTTGATCTGCGCTTGATAAAAAGGGTTGCTTCGGAATTCCTATATTCACCAAAATTTCATTGATTAATCCAGAGGTTGGGTTTAACATGACCGTCCAAAGAATGGAAATAACAACGAGGGACAACACAGCTGGTGAAAAGTACGCTGTTCGAAAAAAGCCTACGCCCTTCACTTTTCTATTAATGATTAATGCTAGGCCAAGCGCCATAGCAAGCTGAAGTGGAACAACAAACACCACAAATTTAATCGTGTTTAAAAAGCTTTGAATTAACACTTCATCTGTTAGCATTCGTTTAAAGTTTTCCAAGCCAATAAATTGCTTATCATTAGGTTTTAATAAATAGTAATCTGTAAATCCATACGTAAAAGCTAGAATGATAGGTAAAACAATAAATAAAATGGCAAGTACCATTGCAGGAGTCAGAAAACCAAATGCTGAAACTACTTCACCCTTTTTGTAATGCTCACTATTTCGATAGTGCTCTGTTGTATTTCTTATCTTCACGAAATTTTTTACTGGTTTCATCACATCACACCCTTTTTCGCTTGGTCCTTTACCAAGGTCTTTATGGTATGGAAGAGGCGAGGTCAGCACCTCACCTCATTTCCAGCTAGTTATTTTTTATATTTCTCAAACTCTATATCAATCTTTTTCACTGCTTCATCTAAGTATTCTTTAATTGTTGCTGAGTCTGTTGTTTTATTTTGACCGATTTTTAAAATAACATCTTTGGCAAATGTTTCAGATAAGTATGGATATCCTGGTGAAACAGGACGAGATTTATTTGTATTTTCAACTTGATATTTCAACACCGACCAAGCTTCATTATGATAAGGATTGTCAGTATTCGTATCAATGACATCAATAGAATTTACACGAGTAGGGATCGATCCATTTGCGTGATAATATTCCTCTGATGCTTCATCATTGTTTAGCCATTCCATCACTTCAACAACCTGCTTAATACGTTCTTCATCTTCCTCTTGCCCGTTTCTCACAAATGCCCAGCTTCCTGATGGAGTGTATAAGCCATCATAGCCCTCATTCATCTTAGGATAACGAACTGTTTTAAATTTTAGATTAGGATAGTTACTTGTTAATTCACTAACATACCAGAAACCACTTACAGATAAAGCTGTTTTCCCAGAATGAAAGGCTTTTTCTGATTCAGATGCACTTGCAAGCTGTGGTTCCTCAAATAACTTGGCAAATTTCGTTAAAGCTTCAACACTTTTCTCACTGTTTAAAACACCATCGACTGTCACACCGTCTTCATCAACAATGTTTGTATCGTTGCCCCAAAGCACTGGTGTAAAGTAATACGTTCCTGTTTCATATGCACCTGCTGTAATATCTGGCAATAACAAGCTTACTGCACTTTCATAATCTTTAAAGGCAGGATCATCTGAACTTTTTGCAAAATCATCTACCTTTCTAGCAAGTTCCGTGAATTGGTCCCATGTCCAATCCTCATCAGCTGCAGGTACTAATTCTTTTATATCTTCAGGCAATGCATTCATCATATCTTCGTTATACATAATCGCTACCCCTGAATCTGAATAACCCATTCCGTAAAACTTTCCGTCAACTGTACCTTGAGCAATGATTGATTCAGTAAATCCTTCTTTAAACCCATCGCTCATATAATCGTCTAATTCACCAAGAAGTCCAGAATCTACGTACGCAGCAATATCAGGACCATCTAATGTAAAAATATCAGGCATATCATTCGCTGTAATGGCTGCATTCAGCTTATCAATATAACCAGATCCTGCCCCCGCACGTGTAATGTTTTGAATTTCAACTTGAGGCTTGTCAGGATGCTCCTCGTTGTACTGTTTTACTCGTTCAGCAAACATTTTTCCCTCAGGATGATCAGCAGCAGCCTGTGTCCAAATCACAATATTCTCATCACTACCACCTGTTTCACTTGAACTACACGCAACTAACGAGAAAGATAAAACCAACATAGAAACATACAAAAATAGCTTTTTCATACTTTCATAGACCCCCCAGTCTGAATAATTGGTGAAAACGTATTCACGTTTCCTGGTTTTCATGTTACGCTAGGTGTATATAAAAGTCAATACGTAATTTAAAGCGTTTTCAGTGATCTTTATGTTATAAGCTGATATCTCTTACACTTGATTTTTATATGGTATAATAACAATATATTATACTTAAAAAGTAAATGAATGACTTCATTCTATTCATATATCAGAATACGTATTCAAGACGGAGGAACCTTATGAATAAGTTAACAATGAAAGAAATCGCTAAACTTGCAAACGTTTCCCAATCAACTGTATCAAGAGTGATAAACGGTAATACAGGAGTAAATGAAGACGCCATGAAACGGGTGCTTTCAGTTATAGAAGAAGTAGGTTATGTGCCAAACAAAGCGGCCCAAACACTAAAAAAGAGTCAATCAAATATTATCGGAGTATGTTTAACAGAAACCTATAATCCATATTTCGTCGAGTTAGTTGATGCACTCGAATCAGAAGCTCGAAAAATCGGATACAGCATTTTACTGCACAATTCCAGGCATAATCCCATCACAGAATGGGAAAGCATCCAAAACTTTATCGCTCGTCAGGTTGACGGAATAATTCTTGTCCCGACTGGTGAATATAACATCCAGCGAATTAGTAAGCTCGCCATTCCGACAATCGTCATGACACAAAACCACAAACCACTTGATAGTATAGGACTTGATCACATGAAAGCAGGTAAAATTGTTGGTGAAAAATTCATTCACGCTGGACATAAAACCTTTGGATATGTCGGAACCACCCCTGATGATGATAAATTCCTCGGCTACAAAAGTGCTCTATATGAAAACGGATTCAGCTTCGACCAAAAAAATTACATTCAGCTTGAAGAAACATCAACAAACAATTTCTTAATGAGACGTGACATCGAAGATTATTTAAACAGAGTTGAATCCCTTGATTTCACCTGTCTTTTTACATCAAATGACATTATGGCACTAGAATTTATGAAAGCTGCTAGAGAAAGAAATATAAAGGTACCTGAGGATATTAGTGTGATCGGATTTGACGATACGTACCTTGCTAAAATTATGGGTATTTCCAGTATTCATCAGCCGATTGAAGAGATGGTGAAAACAACCATTGATATCCTGTTAGACAGGATGGAGAATGAGGTTTCATCAGAGTCTGTACAGATTAAGTTGGATCCAACGTTGATTGAGAGAATGAGTAGTTGATGGGGTTCGCATTCTAAACAATTAGGAGCGTCGCTGAGTTGTATAAATAGTCTTGAATGATCTGAGATACTTGAATTTTGGACTAAATTGATCTTTCAATCAAGGAAATTCCGCACGAAGAAGCCAAGGGACCTGTCCCCTTGGCTTTTTTAACCTTTGATCCCCTATTCCAGCTCCCCATTCACCCACATACCTGAATAAGTAGACCCATCTGCATATCTCATGGTTCCTTCACCATGTGGCTTTCCATCCAAAAGGTTCCCTTCATAGATAGCTCCATTCGCAAACACTAACTTACCGCGACCTGTTAACTGACCATTTAGAAATTCTCCTATATAAGTATCTCCATTCACCCATTCTAAGGTTCCTTTACCATGAGGCTGTCCATTTTTAAATTCACCTGTATATTTAGATCCGTCTGGCCATTCGTATGTACTGATTTGTTTTGATGTTGAAGTTGTGCTTTCAAAGGTAGCTTTTTCTTTTGCACTTTGTAGTAGGTTTGTTAGGTTCGTGTCGTTCTTGTTTAAAATATAGATAGCTATAAGGACGATCCCAATCATAATGATGATGCCCTTTGGGAACATGATAGTTCTTTTTCTACTTAGTGTACTAGTAGGAACTCTCTTCGTTTCATATTCTGTGCTGAATAGAATGCGCGAACACTTTTTACAGGTATTGCGAAGGGGCTCATTTGCGGTATGGCAAAAAGGACAAATATAATGATTTTTTATCTTTCTAGGATCTTTTTTATTTTTAGACGAAGGTCTAGGGGAAGTGTTTCGTACTTGTGGCATTTTGGTTGATTGATTACTAACGGTTTCATAGCACATCCCACAAACGACCATTCTTTTAAAGCTTGCCTTCTGATCTTCCGGGTGAAGAACCTTAAAAGCTGTTAACTGACCTTCAGTGAAGAAGTTATTATTTTTATCTACATACATGTATTTCGCCATACTATCAAAACTTTTGCAACAGCTACACTTCATAATCAAGTATCCTCTTCTTATCTATCATTTATTTCTATAACAGTATTTTACAATTTTCGATAAAATTTTACTAGGTATTCGCTGTGCTATTTCACCTAGTGCTAATAATTGGCAAAAAATTGAGTATATTTATCTCGCACCTCGAAAAATGATAGATTTTGACTAATCCTTCCTATAAAATTAATTTTGGAAAACATTTCTATACGATTGATCAAAATATCCTTTATTAGGAGGTTATTTATGAAATCAACAAAGCTAAGAAGTTCTCTACTAAAAGCTTCTACCTTATTACTAGTTACATCCTCACTTCTCGTAACACCAACTATCAGTGAAGCAGCAATTTCTAAAAAACCACAACTTACTAATATTGAGATGACGAAGTATCCAGCAGTAATAATCAAAGGGATAAGTTTAACACTCAGAAAAGAAAAGCACCGAAAATTAACACCTACTGAAATAACAGACAGATCGAGAATATGTCGAAAGTAGCTGCTATGGATACATATATGAGAAGCTTTCCAAAGGATTTAACAGGTTCTAGGGTCAGAGAAATCGTTTATCAAATTTATAAAATTGACCTTGATGCGATTTCTGACTTAGGAGCTGGCACAAAACAGAGTGTTTATCCTGATCAGATCACAAATAGCATAAAACATATAGTGGATGTGGATGATATAGATTCCTATATTAGCAACCTCTCTAAATCAGAAATTATGGACTTGTATTTGGAATCTTATCATTATGAGTTAGCTCCGAGTGAGATAAGGGTTGCCATTAATTTAATATTTGGCACGAATTTAGATGGTATTTCTACATTAGAGAATTCGGGCATAGGGTTATTGTCGAAGGGACAATGGATTAATCAGTCGAGTGAAGATTTGTTTGTGGTGCATACGAGTAATGATGATGTTGACGTGAAGATTTATCCTACAGATTATTTTAAGAAACAAACTGGATTAGAGGAACTTCCAATTGAATTACAAGAGTCATTAAAAAAGCTTGGTTATTCTTTTAATGAAGAGATAGGTGCTTATTATTACGCTGATCCTCATGGACAATCGGTGCCAGATTTCTTTAAAGGACAGACATTGGGGATACTAACAAGATTTATTTCTACTAACTATTAATATCTATTAGTTTACAACTCAGATTTATCAGCTTATATTTTTCGCCGTCTTATTGCTAAATAAGAATAGGATGTTAATAAATTTCTTTGATTAATAAAGTATATAATCTGGTTTCTATAAATATCCCAAGGATTAACTTGGGTGTGGTTAAGCTGAAAACATTAAAATAAGTGAGTCGGGGGCTGTCCCCTTGGCATTAGAAGGGAAGATGTTAAATAAATGTCTGAAAATCCACGGTTGGATAATTGGTTAAAGCAATATGAAGAAAGCAAATATGACAAAGACGATGTTGTTGTTTCAAAACGGAATGAAGTTGGTAAACCAACACAAGTCAATGCGGTAAACTATGTCTCAATTAATAATGTCCATTACTCACCTTCAAGTACAAAATCATATGAATATGTAGGCTTTTGGAGGAGATTTTTTGCCCTTTTTATTGATAGCATCATTCTATCATTATTGTATTTTATTACTGATAATTTCGCTGTCCATCTTGCTGTGAGTCTTTTATATTACAGTGGCTTATCTTCTTCTCCTATGCAAGCAACGATTGGCAAAGCAGCAATCGGAGCAATTGTTGTTGATGAAAAAGGAAAAAGAATTTCATTTCTTCATGCACTCGGAAGATATTTCGCTTACCTAATCTCAGGAGTCTTATTCTTTATAGGTTTTATTATGATTGGTTTTCATGGTAAGAAAAAAGGGTTACATGATTTAGTCTGTGGAACGATGGTTGTAAATAGGAAATAAGCTCTAAGAGGAAGGGGTTTGGCTTATATTTGTAACCTAAGTAGCCTTAGGTATATATAATGGTATTATAAAAAAAGAAGTATACCTCCTTCACATATTCTTATTGATGTAAAGTAAAATATTCTAGCATTTGAAAAACCCCTCCTACTACAAGGAAGGGTTTTATTATTTAATTATTCTCTCTGTGTACTACTACTTTCTTCACCTATATAAATCACCCTCTCAAACAGGTAAGATACATAAAAGCAACGGGCAATTTTCCAGGCTTATTTACAATAACTAAGATAAATTTCATTCATTATTCGACTGATTTCTTTCTTGGATTCTAAAGTGAGTTGAGTTTCTGATCTTTCATATAGACTCGCAACGATATGTGATAAATCTGTAATTGTCTCAACGATTATATCAGGATCAATATCCTGAATGGTTTCATTTGTAACGATTGCTTGAATGTTTTGGTTGGCTTCAGAAACTGTCAGTGTTTTGTGGTGTCCTTGCATGCTATTTTCTCCTTTCATAACCAACTCCAAGTAGATCGGATAGAAGCTGCTATTTGATTTGCTGGCTTACTACTCACTGTATGTTTTGTTTGGAATGTGTCTGCAATGGTGATGACTTTAGTTGGGTGGATGTAGGGTAGGGAGGTAATTTGTTTGTAGATTTTACTGTTTTGTGTTTGATTTAAGATTGAGATACCTTCAATTGACCATCCGTGTTGATGAAGTGTTTGAATATAGTCTACACCATCGGGCAAATGATAATTTCGATTATTTGTGCCGTGTATCCACACTGGAATCAAAAGGGAATAGTTATTAGTTTTTGCAGACATAACTTCTGGTTGCTTGATAAAGTTTGTATTCCAATATGTTGTTTGATTCGGTCTAATGCTGCTTCTTTTCGCTTCATTTATGGCGGCTTCTTGTAAAGAGGAAATGTACACTTGGACTGTTTCTGTTTTAGAAATTCCTCCTCCCATCGCTACTTGCCAAAGCCCCTTTACCTGTACTCCTGTTAGCGCTCGTATTGTAGAAGACTTTTTGGTGTTTGGGTCTCCCATTACAACAAATGCTTTTGACATTTTGTTTTCCTCCTCTTGGTGTTTTGTGTTGATTTAGCTGTCATGCACAATTCTTTTGATTACCTTAATTGCTTGATAGGCAGCCTCAGGTTTTAGATGATTAAGATCAAGATTACTCAACAGAAACTCTATTTCTTTCAACTGTTCAATTTCCTCTGAAACATCCTTTTCTCTTATCATGTTAGTTGTTTCTGCAGGCTTGATTGATGTAGTGAAAAAATCAGTGCCTTGTTCCTGCTCGATTTGTTTTAAAGACCAGGCTTCGAGACTGTCCTTGCTTACCTGATTCATCCGTTTATTGAGTGGTTTTACTTCTAACTTTTGTTGATTGATGGCATGGTGAATTTTTTTATAGATGTTTCTTGGTGTTATCCCATTTTCGATAAACATTGCTTCAACCCATCTGGCTGCCTGCGGGATCGTTAAGTATCCATTTGAATTGTTATAGTCCTTCATTTAATCTCACCTTCCGAGCAATTACTTCATCCTTACACAATCATTACTATGCCAAATCAAACACAGGTATGACTGAAAGAAGAGTAAATGCAAAGAAAAGATAACAAGGAGAAGAACACATTAGATCCGTACTCAAAGGTCATAGGCGTCCATATTGAACGAAAAATTTCTGAATTCGATTCACAAGATTGTTAATACTATGATCTCTGACAATTTGCTGAAAGTTAATCATCTTTATTGGAGGGAGCACAGAAATTATCCCTGAAGCTTCCCTCTTCTCTAATGGAATGATCTTTTTTATAGGCTGTTTTCGTAAAGTTTGTTGTTTTTTGATAAAAGTTGATAGGTAACAATTTTCTGATAAAATAAAATAGAGTGCAACTTCAAGAGGGTTTTATTCGTCTAATTTGAATATTAGAACAAGACGATTGGAGGTTTATAATATATGAGAAAAATTACTCTGCTTTTATCTTTAACTTTGTTGTCCGCTATTCTTTTTGGTTGCCAATCGGAAGATAGCACTACTACGGATGCGGCAAATACCAACGCTGAATTACAATCAGAAGGTGATGCGGAAATTACAAAGATTAGTATTTCTAAGTCAAAAGGAGTCAGTCCAACTGTTTTCGAAGAAGATAAAGATGTCGAAACATTTAAAAGTATTATTTCAAGTGCTGTAAAAGAAGACGGGATAGCGAATATGGCTAATCCTGAATATTATTTGGATGTCATCTACATAAATGAAAATAAGCAAAGTTATCATTTATGGATAGGTGAAAAAGGACAAAAAAGCACCTTAATGAAAACAGACGACACTCATACAATCTATACTGTTTCAGAAGAAATGACTGATAAGTTAATTGAGTTAATAGAATAGAAATTTAATGAGACCTCTTGCTTGAGGTCTTTTCTTATGCACATTTTAGCATTTCAACTGTTGTGTTATTCGATTTTTGACACGCTGAAATAAGCATTTGCTCCACTTGTTTTTCAAAGGATAAATGCTTGTCTATTTCAAGCCATCTGAACCAATAAAGGTAGTTGTCAAGATACTTTGTTGCCACACCTTGAAATCTTCGCATCCAAGTCTTTAAGCGGCTATGAAAACTATTTACATTTTGAATATGATAAATTCCCTTCTTTACTCGTTGTTTCTGTCGGTCATTGATAGGTTCGTGCTTTAATCCCTTCATTTTTGCGAATTTCTTATAGTTAGTCGCTGTATCAGTGCAAAGTAAAGATTTGGGGTCTATATATTTACCGATGGCAGTATCAATTTCATCTGCTTTAACACGACCTGTTCCAGCTTTCAAAGCAATAATGTTGTTATTTCGGTCTTGTGCTACAACAACGGCAATTTTTAAGTCAGAAATCCCTCTCTTTTCGTCTGGAGTCTTCCTTTTCTTAGGTTTACGATGGGTAACTTCACGACCTTTCATTGACTCACGAAAGAAGGTCTCGTCACTTTCAACGATACCTTGTAGTTGTGCAAAATCTAACGAACGCAGAGCATTCAGTATTTTATGCCTCCAATAGAAAGCCGTTGAGATGTGTATTCTAAGCCATTTAGCGATTTTAGGTAGTGTATATCCTTCGACCATCATCTCCATATATTTCACCCATTTATCAGGATAGCGAGAACCAGAGAATGGTGTATTAGTCATATCGTTAAATGTTTTATTACAGTCCTTACAAAGATAGCGTTGGCGAGTCTTGTATTTACCATTAC
This sequence comes from Bacillus sp. AFS040349, assembly GCF_002577655.1. NCBI lineage: Bacteria > Bacillati > Bacillota > Bacilli > Caryophanales > Bacillaceae > Bacillus > Bacillus sp. AFS040349. The sequence continues at coordinate 59,087 of NZ_NUMC01000017.1, forward strand.
GCTTTACAGATGTGCTTCCACAATGAACACAAGCCATACCACTGTTAAAACGAGTTTCACGAATTTGTTTCAGTAGTTTGGTAATCTTATCTGGTTCATCTGGAAAAAGGTCTCTTTTAAGAGCATTAAATAACTCTAACTGTTCTTCTGTTGTAAGCTCATTTGCATTTTCATACACATCCAACCACATACCGAACGCCTCCTTGAAATAGCATTATACCAAGCCTTTAACAGTATGGTCAAGAAAGCAACAATCTATGCGAAAACAGCCTTTTTATAATAGACATATAATAAAAGGAGAAGTGCACTTACACTTCTCCTTTCAACTTCTACCGCCAGGGTAACGGTTGTCAAAATAATAGGTTATTTTTGAGAACCTCATTTGCAGTTCATTCACGCTGGGTGGTTTACTTATTTTCTAGTCGATCACCTTCTCTAACACAATTCGATGCTCCCAGTTATCTACGAAATCATAGGCGTAGATCATATCAGCAGGAAGATAATCTACAGGCTTTTCTCCTGTTTCCATTTCTGGAGGGATGTCACTAACATAATGTAAGGACTCTTCATGAAAGATTCCCTTCTAATTTAAAACACTGTATCTAGTATGGATTTTACGAATTTTATCTTTCCATCATCAAAATACATCTTTTATTACTATGTGGTGGAGATTAATCTCAAAAAGGACAAAAAAATAAGCACACCACCTTTTAAAGATGATAAGTGCTCATTAGTTTTAAATTTAAAATTTATTTATCCATGTTCATTTGGTTTATAATATTCGTAAATACTAGGTAAATTTACATTTAGAACTTTTCTTTTATCTCCAACGACACCTGAATAATTCCCATTTTTAGGAACTCTCTTTCCAATAGATACTCTAATTCCAGCATCTTCTAATCGTTTTATGATTTTTTGTTGTTCTTGCCGAAATGTTTCATCTTGCTTTTCATTATTATACATTGTTAGAACACCTCTTTAAATTGTATTCCCAATGTATATGCGATCGGCTCCATTTCCTCCTCATTACAATATGAAAGCTTAGGCTGCCCCTCCTTATGAGTAAGAATTCCTTCAAATAAGGCAAGTAAGCAGCGTCTCATAATGACAAGTGACGTAATGCTACTGTTTTGTGCTGATAAACGGGAAAGCTCTGTTTCAATTTCAAGTAGATGGTGCAGTTTATTTGCAATGTTTCTTACCAAGATGACATATTGTTCTCGTTGATCATATTTCATAATCAGACCGCTATGTGCATTTTTACGTTCGGTGTTAATATCGGTGAAAAGCTGTCTTTCGTCCTGGGTGGTTAAATTCAAATAAATTTGCATGGTGACAGTGAAGTTTTCGAGCTTTTGTATCGCTCGATCAATAGAGGCAATTTCTTCTTGTTTTCCGTGAGGCATTTCTTCAAGTGCTTCTTTTTTTACATATAAATGTCTAAGTGCAGAAGTTAGTGCTGCGCTTCGATGCTGCCCTTCTAGGATCATCAATTTTGACCCTGGCTTAATCTCCCAACCATCTCCGTCTCTCACTAAGCATCTCCTTGCCGAATAAACAAAGGGCGAAAAGTAAAAGGTCTCTTCATGTACTGTATTTAAGATATATTCTTTAATCGCATTTCGTCGTCTATGATCCAATTCACGCTGAACATGTGAATCCACTTCAAAAATACTTTGCAAATACTTAAAAGGCATTTCCGTTACCAACAGTTCATGACCAAACTGTTCAAAGTAAATTCCCTTCAGCTTTGTTCTTAACTCCTCATTCATTGTTTTATCACTCCTTGTCCTATTTCCATTATAAGGTATGCAATATTTTTATTTTGTAAAATTTTTGTAAAACTTTACATTATTTTGTATTTATTTGTAACCAGGTTTCCTTCCAGGTTGAGTCGATTCCTGGTTCATATCTATAACCTTGACATTAGTATGAATATATGTATTTTTCCATTCACTAAGCAGAATGAGTGACTGTTTTATAATCAATTAAGCTGTTTTGGCTCGGTTTATAGTACTTTGTTTTCACTTGTTTAAAAGTACTAGATCCCTTTTATTTAGAACTGGTTTTATACGATATTCTATTTGAGAGACTATAAATGCGTTGTTGCTTGCTATGATCACAGTAAGTGGTTGTTCTTTTTACTAACACTCAACTTATACTGTTTTAATTGTTTTAATTCATATGTATTTGCTTTGTAAATAACAAAAGGAGAAGTGCACCAACACTTCTCCTGTCAGAATGGTTTTATATAAATACAATTCTTAGTCTATATTCATTATATTTACACCTTATCGTGGCGCTTCCCCAATCTCCAATTCACCTTATCAATATCAAAATCCTCATAAAGCTGACTTCTACTCCAGCGTTCCATCTGCTCATGATCCGGATGAGCTGGATTAGCCATAATATCAAGAAATTCATCATATCCTAATTCCCCACCAACATCTTCCGGCGGTGCATTTCCCTCCCCAGCAAGGCAAATAGGGTGGTTGACTTCATAGTCGTCGATCACCTTCTCTAACACAATTCGATGCTCCCAGTTATCTCCGAAATCATAGGTGTATATCATCTCAGCAGGAAGATAATCTGCAGGCTTTTCCCCTGATTCCATTTTTGTAGGGATGTCACTACTATAATGAAGAGTCTCTTCATGACAGACTAGTTTTACAATTGGAGTAGCCTTGTCTATTCCCTGCTTTTGATCAAGAGAAAATGGCTTTCCCTCAAAAATAGTAAACTCATGAAGATGGTAATCCTGCCAGCCAAATGCAATTTGTAGCGTATGATGCAATTCCGGAAACGTGATATGTTTTGGGACACTAATTCTACGCCAAACTTGATGATTTTCAAGTTGTAATTTTACGTGGAAAATAAATGCTTCTGTTTGAAAAATAGGTCCCTCTACAAGATTCCCCAAATCGCTATATAAATCTTCATTTGGTCTTGTATACTTATTGTTTCCCTCACCAACTATTAAACGACTCGTTTGTTTGTTTACAAAAGGCTGGTTAAGCAACTGCAGATTAAAATCTCCTTCATAAAAATAAACATGTTCACAAGCTTTATTTAACCTAGCTATAAATGACCGATTTTTCGTGGTGCTATAGGAGATATCCTTCGCCTGAATTAGATACTGCTCAATAACAGAATCATGAACACCCTCAGCCTGAAGTGTTTCCTTTATCGCTCCTAAGATCAATTCATTTATCTTCTTAAAATCAGCTGCCTTTAGTCCATGAAGCACAATCGTATATCTATTTCGATCATTCATTAGTACTAGTGTTTTTCTTCTGTTTACCGTAATCAAATTAGCATGCCAGGAGAAAAGGGCATCTTCTTCTACTTGTAATGTTGGTTTTACCTTTAGTTCTGTTAAAAGTTTCTTGGTACATTGAATTAGCATGATTTACCGCTCCTTGGAAACAGATGGACATTCTCGTCAGAGTTTCCTGTTTCCTTTATATGTTTTGTTCCTTCCAAGGTATATTAAATAGATAAAATGTACAAGTAGCTAATACAATTAAGTCTCATTTGAAGAAGGCTGTCAAATACTCTTCGACCTGTCCAAGAATGGTAACTGTATATTATTAGTGGAAGTACGAGGACAGTCACTGCGCTTCTGCAATAGTACCAATATATTTTTACATAATAACTTCTTCGAATAATAGGACAAATTACACACGTCATAGGATGTTCTAAGGGGGAACAAATATGACAACAAAAATTCATAACATATCCCTTTCTAAAATCAAGCCAATTGAAAACCTGCATGTATCTAAAGCATTTATAGATCGGATGAAAAAAAACGATAAAGACTTAGATGAATATGACTTACTTCTTGCTGTCGAGAAAGATCAGAATTTTGATTTTTATCACCTTGTAGGGGGGTTAGACCGGTATTATTTTTTGGTTAATTACACAAATCGAAAAGAAGCTCCCTGTATTATTGAAGAGGAGAGTGCTACTATTGGTAGCCGTAATTTGAAGTTGTTGAGAAGACTCTTTAATAGAGGGGATACTGGAAAGGAAAATAAACAAATTTTATTAAATCGTTTAAGTAAGGCAAATATAAAATTAGCTGAAATTATAAAGAAAACAGGGTTTACAGCCAGTAAGATTAGAAATGAATATGAATTTCATGAAAATGTAGTTACACAATTGATAACTGACCATACTGCGATTAAAACGGCCAATTGGATTATTGGACTAAAGCTAAAAAAAGAAACAGAAAAATTCCTATTAAAACGAGCTGGATTACCTCAAGAGGACCCACAGCGTCTTACCTATGAAAGCATGAAACTAATAAACCGATACCTCAAAGAAGATCGATATCGATTTGAACATTTATCACCACACCAGCAAGAGAAGGTTTTAAACCAAGCGATTAATTTTAAAGGTGTAATGGTAAAGTGGTTAAAGGGAATTGTTGATGATTATTACAAGGATGATTAATGAGATAAGCACGGGGACGGTTCCTACGATTCTGTGTTAAATTCCATATATGAGGATATTGGGTGTTTTGGGGCGGAATTAAAAATTATAAGTTTGAATCAATCATCAGATAAATATTTATGTGATGCAATATCACTAAAAATAGGATCATACTTTAAACTCAAAGAAAAACCTCTTTTCTATAGCCTTTGTATACGACTAAAAAAGAGGTTATTGATTATATATTTTTGTATGGGACCAATTCTTAAACATCATAGACATTCAGGTTTTACTTTTTACGTAATTCATTCTTCCCAAAAGCTTCTCTTAAGCGACGATTGGTTTCATCAAAGCGTTTTGCTTTTGCTTCAATGTACTTCTTATCAGCATTTTCAGAACCGGAGGCAACATGAATAATTTTGTCATCTTCATAACGTAATACCTTTGTGCTCATTGTTTAATCCCTCCTAGTAATTGTATTGCAAAATCACGGAAAAGTGCTGGTTCTGCCTCCATTATATCACGCATTATATCGTCTTTAAAGAGTTGCACGTTCTCTTCAGTCCAAAAAGAATCTACCGGGTAGTGAAAACAAATCACATAATTACCTGATTTTATGGCAAGATAAAATTGTCTTTTTTCTTGGCTATAGAATAATTCAGGAGTTATACTATTAAAAGCTTTCACAACATATGATGACATATCATCCAGTGTATAGAATTCATTATCTTCACTTGCCATTCCAGAAGCAACAATGAGTCGGAGCTTGAAGCACAGGGACGGTTCCAGTGCTTCTTTCCAACCTCCTACACCTTAAACAAAAGATTAGGAGAAACACCCAAAATCCTTGCTGCTTGTCTCAGGGATAGTCCTTCAATTTTCTTCACTTTTCTTATATCGCAAGATCAAATAACGGACCATTTTTCTTCTGCTCAGCTGGTGAAAGATTAATCGTTACCTTCATATCAACTAACGAAAAACCTAAACTATGAAGAGCTGCAGCAACACGTTCCTTCGATTCCTTTACCGATGCATCTGGTAATCCTACTATGATCATCGTTTCGAGTCCTTCCTTTACCTGCACTTCGACTTGAATACGATACCCCTCAAGCCCTTTCAAACCAATACTAGTTACTTTTGAAGACACGACAATTCCCTCCAGTATGTAGGATAACTTGCTTAATTCCACAATGATTTATAGTTATTCTATTGAGGCTTATGAATTTTATTTTCATTACATTAATCATAGGACTAGAATTCAGATATGTAGATTACTAAAAGTAATGACACATTATTTTCCAATTCTATGTTTGCTAATTTAATTGAAAGATTGGTTGAGATAACAGATCAGAAAATTTCTAGTTAAGTAGTTTTAGTATTCGAAGAAGAGTATAAAGCAGCAGTTTTAGATGAGTAAGCCTTATCTTGTGAGGTAAATAATATAAGGCCCTTTTACAAATCCATCATATACCACTCTTCCATTTTCACAACAATCAAAAATAAAATTTTAGGGCCAATTTTATTCAAGTTTTTGTGAGGAAGCGTGCCTGTGCTTCCGGGTGTTTCCACTAACTATATCCATCTCATATAACCATATTTTTAAATACTAGTTTATGATCAATAAAATCTGCGTATCCTTCATGAACAAGAATGGCTGCAGCATAAGATGTAATGACTGGACCACTTACATATATATTCAGCCAGTGACCTAGACTTCCCTCCATTAAATCATCGACTGTCCTAGTTGCATTAATTACCGTGGTTTTACCACTAAAATGTGTAACTAATTCTTTTAAAATATCAGGTGAGACCTTTATAGGGTACCTGGAACTGCCTACTTTAATAGATAATCCACTCTCAATAGAGCCTGTATATTCAAAAGGCATCCCTTTTGCTAATGTTTTCAACTCAACCATTTTATAGCCTCCACATATCTTCAACTTGTTATTACTAGATTAGATTTAATAGAGATATTCAACACAATATGTAATAATCCTTCAATAATGCAAGGGGGGCAGAAAGGGACAGTCTTGTCCTTCCCTTTACGAAAAAAGAAATTAAGAAAACCATTCCAATCCAAAAAGGGGCAATAGGGTTTGTTTACTTTCTTGTTTCACCTACATCATAGTATAAAAAATAGGAGCTAATCCCTTTGTCCAGTCATATCATAAACACTTTTATATTTACACAACAATCCGAATTAGAATTTGAAATCGATTCTTATAAAGTTTTATTGGAGGAAGCGCGAGAACCGTCCCCGTGCTTCATTTTCTATTTTGCTGACCCCGATTTCAAGATAGTCAAATGATACAGAGCCATTTGTTGTGTATAAACGCATTGGAGATGGAGGCGGAAAACTATGAGGAATTAACTTTAATTTAATTTCTCCCTTTTGCTTGTCAATTAACTTCTTGCCAATCCACGTTTCAAATGAGGTTGCATCAAATTCTAAAGTAGTCTGGGTGTTATATGAATACCTTATTAATTCTCCCCAATTTTTAAAGTTTGCTTTAATTTCATCTGGCAAATTAACATCTACACTGCCCTTCAGAGGATGGGATTTTAAAGCTTCCTTTGAGCTAGGTACATGACTAAGTGTTACCGATCCATTCTCAGGATTAAAATCTATACCATATCTCCAGTGAGGAAAAGCTGGGTGTTGAGCTGCTGCTCCCTTTACTAATCCAGAGAATAAATCAGCTGCTTCACTAGTTTTACCTTCGCGAATTAATTTTTGAATTTCATTAAATGAATCTTGGGTATTCACTACTGAATTAACGTAAAAAGTATTATTGTTTCCTTTATTTTTAACTATAGCTTTAGCTATAGACTTTTTAATTCTCCTGAACATCTATATCACCGACCTTCAATCTTTATTTACGTTAAATGTATTTTGATCACCTTTGTTTTTTATATTAGATTTTTTGCTGGTTTTTTTTCCTGTAAAAAACCCCAAAATAAATCCAGAGATTAAACCGGCTAATACTCCAGCAAAAACAGCTCCCTCGAATGTTGATACATCTGTTAAATTACTAAAATCCATGAAAATTCCTCCTAAAATATTAGATAGTATTACAACAACGGCAAGACTTTCCGTTTTTAACTTACAAAATTTAAGTATCATAAATTTGCTACGTTCTCAGCTAATAACTCACTAATCTATAAAGATGTAATGTCTGCATCTCATTTCCAAAAGCTTGCAGCAGACTTAAATTAAATAATTCTTCCTTTTTTATTTGTACACTGTCTAATTTCAAGCTTTGATGGTTCTCTATTTGTTTTATCGCATTTAAGTTTAAACTGTCAGGAACCCCATCTTCGTCCATTATTTGATAGTAAGCGGTTAAAGCCTGAGCAAATACTTGCTCAATATCATCATTGGCCAGCTCCAAAGCCTCTTCTAACAAAATAGAAATAAATAGTCCAAACCAATTCACTAAATTTTGACCATCATAATGAACTCTATTAATCACCCGAAGTTCATGCTCTTTTTCTTTATTTTTCGGCAAACGAATTTTATATGTTTCTCCGCTTTTCAACAGTAGCATATATGGTATTGATAACCTTATTCCAGTCTTTATATCTTTCCTTTCCCTTACGTCAATATTATTAGGATTAACCCTTTTACTATAAGGTCTAAATTCTCTCGGTTCCAAAACAACACCACCTCAAAAGCACCAAATATTGTATATTTATTCTATTTTATATTTTATCAAACTTCTAATCTCTTTGGTGCTTTTATATGAACTTCCTACCCTTTTTGACACTGATTGGTAACAGAAGTATTAACATTGTAGATCCGATTTAATCTTTTTTAATGGTTTAGTTCTATTAGCCAATATTTAGTCATTTAATAGAAATAGGGATAAAACATGTGAGGTGACTACTCATGAAAAAACGAGAGTTAATAGAAGCTATTGTTGAGACTCTATACCCAGTAAAAGATTATGATCTCGAAGGAGTATGCTATTCGCTTGGTATGAAACCTTTAGATAGCAATATTGAACCAGCCCCAAAGAAACCTTATTTTAGGAACTGCCTTAATCATTTAGAGTTAAGTAGAGGAGCAATTGTGGAAACCGCTTAAATCATAGAACAAACTATTCGCTGGAGTATACACTAGAACCTTCTCCGTGCTTCACCCATCTTTACAGTCGCATGGTTTTTTAAAAAGTTTTTAGAAACCGATAAATTAATTATTGTTGTTAATTACGAAAAAAACTTTAATATGATATTGAAGAGACCACCATTGTCCCTTCCAGCTAATTTATATGTAATGCTTATTGAACTTGTGTTGGAAAAAATACAAAAGGAGAAATGCTGTGCAAATATAGGAAAAATTGAATATGTGATGAATGGGGACGGTTCCCGTGCTGCTTGTAACCTCCTACACCTTAAACAAAAGATTAGGAGAAACACCCAAAATCCTTGCTGCTTGTCTCAGGGAGAGTCCTTCAATTTTCTTTACCTTTCTTAAAATTTGATTTCTTTGTTCACTAGGCAAGCTCTTTACTTGTGGTATTTCATAGCTCCCAAGGCATTTTTTAATTTCGATTCTTGCTTCATCATCTGTTAGTCTTCTCCTTATGTCGTCGTAGTCCTCTAGACATTTATCTGTATTTTGTAGCTCATTAAACTCTTTAAACCTCGATTGTGCAATTGACCAATTAGGTGAAAACATATGTAGAATATAGTTACATTCGAGTAAATCAGTAGGATATACGCTCTCTCCATAATAACCAAGGCAGCTACTCCACTTCCATTTCTCGGGACTTGTAACGATACCTGCTTTTACTGGATTTTGATGGATGTATCTTGTGACCGTGATCAAATATTCTTGTGTCTCTACATTTTCACTTTTGAATCGATCTTGAAAAAGGTGACCATTCGTATGGTATTTCCAGTTGTAATAGCTAGCATAGCTTACACCGATTCGCTTCATGACCAGAGATATCTCTTCATTGCCTTCTTTTACAAGCAAATGAACATGATTATCCATCAAGCACCAGGCATATACTTTCATAGCTGTCCTTATTTTGTATCTTTTCAAGGTTTCAAGAAATTTGATTTTGTCATCATCATCGTGAAAAATTTCCTGCCTATTTGCTCCTCTATTAATAATATGATAGATTCCTGTACTGCTTTTCAATCTAGCGCTACGAGGCAAACGAACGACCACCTTTCTATTAATTAATTAATTAATTAATTAATGACAATTAAAATTGATTATCGATATAATGGTTTATTCGCTTCACCTGTCAAAGAAATATGAGTCGGTGGTGCTAATTTTCTCAAAAACATCGCTTCCTTTAGATCTTCATCAGATATCAAGACTTCTCCCTTTATGTCCGCAATTGTTCTGGCTAACCGAATGATTTTAATTTGAACTCGATTACTTAGAGCCTGCTTAGTAGAAACTTGTTGTAAATCGTATTGTTGCTTTGGTGTCAAGGGGCTGCTTTGAATCAATTGTTCAAAGGGGACCGTTCCATTACAAATTTCCTTCCCATATCTGTTGTACTGTTTTTTTCTTGCTGAGGCTACGCGTTTTTTTATGTCTTCAGAAGACTCGATCCCTTTAAAATCATGACCTTTAAGGTTCACTGCTTG